>JANWHZ010000058.1 GCA_025450135.1 Candidatus Saccharimonadales bacterium | reverse complement strand
TTATTGTAAAATATGCCTTCATGAGTGAATTGATGGCTCTTGATACGACCTCTGAGATTGCTAACTATGAGCTCGCTAACCGCGAACCTCGTCTCGACTCCCTTGTAACTGAAATAGCTGGTGCTGCATTACCTTTTGTGCCCGATGAACAGCGTGCTAGCTTTATGCATGCTGCCTCGGGTATGTTACGAGAACTTCAATCTGAAGCAATGGAAAATGATGGGCATCTTCCTCTCGATCGATTGGGTGCCGTTGCCGAGCATTATTCCGGAGGAGCAATTTTTCGTCGAGCCGGTGTAACTGTTTTACCTTTTATGACTGAACAGGGCGGCTTTGTGCTTGCTACTACAGTTGGCCAAACACAGAGTCAAGCACTTGTGCATGTTGCAGCAGGTGCCAACTGGCAGGATACCTTAACAGACTTATCAAGTGCAGGTCAGGGCCAAGGTCTTGATCGCTTTGACAGGCCACGAGACGACGAGGATAACTTTTGGTTTCAAAGGCGCGCCTTAGCCACGGTGGAACGTGTTGTCGACGCTAATCGTGATGCCTTCCGGCCTGTGGCTGAAGCAGTTACAGAGGGACACAAGGGCCTTCCTTGGCGCACTGCAGTTGCATTCGGAGTACCTGATTTAGGTACAAATGCCATGATCAATGTAGCGTATGCACGCGTGGATGGTTCAGACATCATGGGCTGGTCATATGACAAGGTAGCTGCAAGGTATGGCGGTATCGAATACGATAGCGCACGAGCCATAGTAGGTTATCAGACTGGCTTTCTTATGAATGCTGTATTTAATAGCATGATTCCTGTAACCGGAATCGATAAGCAGTAGTGATACTGCGCCTCCCTACTGGCACCAAGACATATTTCAAATGGTCATCTTGCAGCCTGCCCGACCTGCCTATAAGGCCTGCGGGAGTCGAACCGGCTTACTACTTTCGAACAACATATATGTACACACACAACAAAATACCTCTGTCAAAATAACAGAGGCGAAAATACTTATGGTGACCCCTGCGGGAGTCGAACCCGCGATCTTCAGGCTGAGAACCTGACGTCCTTGACCACTAGACGAAGGGGCCGCAATGAGACCACGATATCGTACCATATCTGTTAGTAAGCGTCTAGCAGGCACATGAAGATATTTACTCTGTACTATTACACCGTCTTATGCCAGTTTGTGTTAGAGTATACCGGCACCTTAAACGTGAGGGGCAGCCGCAGGCTAAAAACGTAATCTACCTGGGGAGGTGGTTTTCGATGACCGAATCCCTCGTAGTGCAATGGGCGATGCTAGTGGCCGTGGGATGTATCGCCGCGGTGGCAGTTTTACTGACTGATCGGGCAGTTGTCCGGCCAGTCTTAAAGACGCAGGCTGTCATTGACTCTGCAACGTTCACACAGTTCGTCATTGGACTGACAGTTGCGGGGATTTACGTTCTGGCCGTCCTTGCGGGTGGCACACTTACATCAATAGTGGTTGTGACCCACTAAGGGTAAGCAACAGGAGTCGTACGACTAGACAGAGCCAGGCTGGAGGCGCGCATCGTGACACACTACGAGTGTCGATCAAGCCAATATCCCAGCCAACTTCCTTTAACTTATCCGTTGACATAACTGCGCCTAAGTACAGCCAGTATAAGCATTTGCATAATGGCGGCCTACCTCCGATAATAAGTGGCAGTACTGTCACTTATAATGGCGCACAACAATTTACTAGTATTACTAAGTGTGGGTTTGGCGGCATTGGTCGTCATTTTGTTGATTGTGGTCGTCAGCCTTCAGCATCATAAGCCAAATGGAGGAAGTAGCTCAAAGTTAGCCAGCAACCTCCGTGATGAACGACTTAGATCGAGTATTATTCTAAATGCCATTGAGGATGGCGTAGTCCTCGTTGACGACCAGCAGACGATCCAGCTATTCAACCCCGGAGCTGCTAATATCACTGGCTGGAATGCTAGTGACGCACAGGGGCTAGCTTGGCAGGCGATTTTTAAATTCGTCGACAATAAAGATCAGCCACTGGCATACACGCAGCAAGATCCAATGCCACACCTTATAACCACCAAAGAGACTGGTCGCTACAACGCCATTAACTTCAAAACCAAATCAGGTAAGAATATAATCTTAAATCTAGTATTGTCACCAGTTTTGAATGACCAAAAGCAATTCACTGGTGCCGTTGGCATCTTCCGTGATGTAAGCGAGGAGCATAAAGAAGAGGCACAACGGGCAGAATTTATTAGCACTGCCAGCCACGAGATGCGTACCCCTGTGGCAGCAATCGAAGGCTACTTGGCCCTCGCCTTAAACGACAAGGTCAGCACCATCGACTCTCGCGCCAGAGGATTCTTGGAAAAAGCCCATGCTAGCACCCAACATCTTGGTCAACTGTTTCAAGACCTGCTCACAAGTGCCAAAGCCGAAGACGGACGCCTGACCAACCACCCGACCGTAGTCGAAGTGGGCTCCTTCCTCGAGCAGCTTGTTAATGACCTCCGCTTTTCTGCCGAGAAAAAGGGCCTTGGTGTTGAATTCGTTTTCAACTCACAGCGTACTATAGATGCCAGTCATAGCAAGGACAGTAGCGAAAGCAATAAAGTAATTAACCCGCTCTACTACGCGGTAGCTGACCCTGATCGCTTGCGAGAAGTTATTACGAATATATTTGACAACGCAGTCAAATATAGCGATGAGGGCAAAATTTCGATTGGGTTAACCGGCAACGACCAAGTCGTGCAGTTCTTTATCCGTGACACAGGCCACGGCATACCGGCCGAAGATATTCCGCACCTATTCCAAAAGTTCTACCGAGTCGATAACTCGGCAACACGTTCGATCGGCGGCACTGGTCTTGGCCTCTTTATCTGCCGCAAGATCGTCGAGCTATACGGCGGCCGTATCTGGGTAGAAAGCGAGCTGGAGAAGGGTAGCACTTTCTATATTAATTTGCCGCGTTTAAGCAGTGCTAAAGCGGACGAGATGAAGCAGCGTCTCGACGCGGCAAACGCAGCGCTGCAACCCATTGGGTCTTCTACCTCTGGCACTACATCGTGATACAATGAAAATTAAGCATAAACCGTATCGCATTAAACAAGGAAATAACTCATGGCCTTCAAAGTACTTCTAGTAGAAGACGACAACAACCTGCGAGAAATCTATGAGGCACGATTACAGGCCGAGGGATACGAGATCGTCACCGCCCGTGATGGAGAAGAAGCGCTAGGAGTGGCGAAGGCCGAGACGCCTGACCTTGTTATTTCCGACGTCATGATGCCTCGCGTTAGTGGATTTGAGATGCTCGATATCCTCCGTAACACCGAAGCCCTGAAAGACGTCAGGGTTATAATGCTGACCGCACTCGGTCAAGCCGACGACAAGACCCGTGCCGACAGTCTTGGTGCTGATCGCTATCTGGTTAAATCGCAGGTCACCCTTGAAGATATTGTTAAGACTGCTCATGAGTTACTCGGCGACACTGCTGCGGAGCCGGCAACAGCCGCAGTACCAGCACCAAGCACGCCACCAGCCACACCCATCGCTCCCTCGCCTACAGTCCCACCTACTCCTGCGGTAGCGGTAGCGCCTGCACCACCAGCTGTAGTGACACCTGTTACGCCAGCTCCTGTAGCTAGCCCCTCCCCGGCACCCACCGTAGTCCCTGCGCCACCAATCCCAACGCCTATGCCTACTACGATACCGCCCACAGTAAGCCCAGTAGCACGTCCGGTACAAGCGCCGGTTGCGCCAGCTCCAGTGCCAACGCCGCCCGTCGCTCCTTCGTTTCCGGGCGCCGTACCGGCTGCAGCCCCAATCCCAACGCCTATGCCTACTACGATACCGCCCACACCGGCAGCACCGACCACCAGCGAAGAGCAGGCAACGATAGACTCGCAAATAAACAACTTTGTTCGTACTGCGCCTGACACTACGCCTGTTGCCGAACCAGGCAGTTCAGCCACGCAAGACGATGCCGTCCTTGCAGATGCCATGCATGATCTGGCAGCCAGTACTGCGCCTGACGATAAGGCAACCGAGGTGCCAATCGTTGAGTCGCCAACGAGCCCTATGCCCGTCGCACCTGTGTCACCCGTAGTTCCTACGCCTAACCCAGCGGGGGTAGCTATGCCCATGTCTCCGCAACCCGCTATTGCACCAATACCAGCACCTGCAGCATCACCGTCGCTGAGCATCCCGCCACGCCCGATGACGACACCAACTACACCGGAAGCTCCAGTAAAGCCCGATGATAAGCCTGCAATAACAGGTAGCGTGTTGATTGCCAATAAGAAAATTATCCAACCGCTGAGCGGCGCAGAATCAAAGCCCAATATTCATGAACTTGCAGCCCGCGAGGAAGCAGACAGCGCAGCAGCTGCCGCATTCGTACCGGGTACAATGCCAACGATGACGTTTAGCCCTAATGCAATGCCATCTCAAGTGCCACCTGCTGGACCAGTCGTCAGCGAGCCAGCTGTAACGCCTCCTGCAGCCCCGCAGCCGCCCCAAGCGCCTCCTGCAGCCCCAAACGGCTTTGATCCCAATTCAATTAGCTTATAGACGCTACTGGCCACTGTTGCTGATCAGGCAAGTACGCTAAGCTAGAAGCATGCGACTCAATAAGTTCCTGGCCGAGGCAACCGGCATGGGCCGCCGAGCAGCCGACCAGGCAATCGCCGCAGGCAGGGTGCAGGTGAATGGCAATACTGCCATCGTAGGACAAGAAGTTAACCCACCCGACCAGGTCAGACTAGACGAGCAGCCGATTACAACTGAAGGCCAGACAAGCACGACCATACTGCTTAACAAACCTGTCGGATACGTCGTGAGCCGCAACGGGCAAGGTAGTAGAACAATCTATGAACTTTTGCCAAAAGAATACCAGCAACTCAAACCAGTAGGACGGCTCGATAAAAACTCATCTGGCCTGCTATTACTAACGAATGACGGCCAGTTGACGTACGAGCTTACCCATCCCAGCCGTCAAAAAGAGAAAGTTTATGAGGTTACACTCGATAAGCCGCTGACACCGCTGCACCATCAGATGGTCACCGATTACGGCGTGCTGCTTGATGACGGTCCAAGCAAATTCCAGCTCAAGCGGTCACATGACAGCGACGGTAGCCAGTGGCAGATAACTATGTACGAAGGCCGTAACCGTCAAATCCGCCGCACCTTTTCCGCCCTTGGCTATACAGTAAGCACACTGCACAGAATTCAGTTCGGGTCCTATCTGCTCGGCGATGTGGCGTCGGGCGATTTCACATCCGTATGAAATTGGACGAGAACTATTGGTACACCAGCCACATGTCCGGGAATGCGGAGAGGGACAGGTATGATGCAGCGTGCTGCACGCAGTACCTGTCCCCAGCGCTAGCAGCTACAAGCTGTTGAACGGTCCAAATACCTGGCCATTTGGAAGGATGACCAAGTCATCACAGGATATGCCGTTCGGGCACAGATTCCGCAGTTGCTCGCTTGCGGCCTCAGTAAAGTGACCACAGGCAAAACTATAGTGCTCCGCTACTCCTGTCGAGACAAGAGGGCTATCAAGCACCAGCGGCTGCAAGCGCTCAGGAATGACACCAGACACGTTTTGGACGTGCACTCCTACGGGGAAACCCCGTCGCCAGTGGTCGATTGGGTCGCCTACCCGCGTGTCGCTACCCTCAATCTGAGGTTGCAACATAAATGTTTGTGCCATGCCTCTTCCTCCGCAAAGGAACTGCCACGGTTATATGGGCCGGGCCCCAGCTACCGACACATATCAGGAAACATATCCTGCAGGTCAGAACACTATCGAATGTACCATAGATTTATATCATTGGGCAGTTACCTCTGTTATAATGTCATCGATGCATATGAAGCTACCCATCGTAGCAATCGTGGGGCGGGCGAATGTTGGTAAGTCCAGCTTGTTTAATGCTATCTTGGAGCGTCGAGAAGCAATCGTCGCCGACGAGCCGGGTACGACCCGTGACAGCGTCATGGCCAAGGCTGAATACCAGGGGCACCACTTTTGGCTGGTTGACACAGCTGGCATCAAGGATCCGGCTGATGACTTCGAATTCACCATCCAGGAGCAAATCATGCAAGCTGCCGACAGTGCAGATGTCATCTGGGTGGTTACGGAGGCCAATGTACCGATCACGGAAGAAGACCGCCGTGTAGCTACGATGGCGCTTAAAACACGCAAGCCTGTATTTCTCGTCGTCAATAAGATTGACAAAGCCCGAAAGAGCGACGTCGTCGCAAGTTTTGAGCGACTCGGCATCAAACCAATTGTTTCGGTCTCAGCTACGCACCGCGAAGGCATCCAACAGCTGCTTGAGCGCCTTATTCATGTCATACCCCGCGCCACCCTCGCCGAAGACGACAACCGCCTACATATCGCGCTGCTCGGCCGTCCGAACGTTGGCAAATCGGCGCTTTTTAATGCGTTAGCACAAAAACAACAGGCCGTCGTGGCAGATCGTGCTGGTACAACACGGGACGTCAACCGAGCCGTAGTGCGCGTCGAAGGGCGTGAGATTGAACTCATGGACACCGCCGGCATCCGCCGCGCAGGGAAGATCGCACAGGGTGTCGAACGCTTCAGCGTCATCCGTTCCATCGCCGCCATTGAAAATTCCGATGTTTGCGTGTTACTCATGGAAGCCAACCAACTCAACGTTCAGCTCGATCAAAAAATCGCGGGCATAGTAAAAGATGCGGGCAAGGGGCTCATCCTAGCAGTCAGTAAATGGGATATCGCTGAAGGCAAAACACCGTTTACGCGTGATCAGCTGGCAGCCGACATCGGCGAAACATACGACTTTGTACCCTGGGCGCCATTGGTATTCACGAGTGCCGTCACCGGGCAGAACGCAACGAAGATCTTTGACATTACACTCGACATCGACAAGCAGCGCCACAAGCGTCTCAAAACGGCCGAACTCAACCAGTGGCTGCGCCGCATCGTAGACCGGCATCCCCCAGCAGGCCTGAAGAACCACAATCCGAAACTAAACTACATGATTCAAGAAGATGATAATCCAACGCCGGCATTCAAGATCTTCGGTTCGCAAACAAAGTTTGTCCACTGGAGCTACCGTCGGTATATGGAGCACGAGCTGCGCGAAACGTTTGGCTTTGCAGGTACGCCTATCCAGTTGTGGTTTATTGAGAAGCATATTGCTCATAAGCACGGCGATTCGCCGACTCAGGGCAAGCCTCGGGAGCACAAATAGTGGCCCTCTTCACTCGGCAGCCCCAGGCCAGTGACTCGATTCAGCTATATAGCCTCAGCCAGAATATGACAATTCTGCTCGTCGGCCTCGGTAATGTCGGCAAACAGTACGATGGTACCCGACATAATGTCGGCTTTCTATGCCTTGATAATTTCGTTACCAAGACGGAGGAAATGGAGCCGTGGGTTGAGAAGAAAGATCTCAAATGCTATCTCTCCAAGGGCCGCATCGGGGCGTCGCAGGTTATAGCTATTAAGCCCACAACCTTCATGAACCTTAGTGGCCAAGCGGTGCAGGCTACGGCAAATTTTTACAAAGTCGCGACTGAGTATATTGTGGCTATCCACGACGAGCTCGATATCGATTACGGGCAGATCCGTTTACGGGTTGGCGGCGCCTCCGCCGGCCACAACGGCATCAAATCAATTACAGAGGTCGTTGGCGAAGACTACGGCCGCGTACGCATTGGCATCGGCCCGAAGAAACCAGCCCAAATAGACAGCGCCGACTTTGTGCTCCAAAGGTTTACTGCTGCGCAGGAGAAACAACTACCCAACCTTATCCAAGAGGTCAATGCTATCTTGTCTGAATATATCTATGGCGGCCAGCTGCCACACGACACACGTAACTTTCTAGTCTAGCGCAGCTACGCACTTTCTGTGTTGTCGGCAGCAGCATGTGACAGTGCTAAGTAAGCTGATGTTGCGCCGTGCCAAAACATAAATAAGTCAACAGGAACGCCGTTTGCGCGGTTCATGGTTTCCCGTGCCACGTTATCCAGCGCTATTACCAGATCACACTCGCAGGCACAGAGAGCAGCCTTTAAATGAGCTGACTCGAATACACTAAGGCGAATTCGAGACATCTGTTCATATTGCGATACGGTTTCCACTTCGTCTGCAACAGTCGGTAGACTTCTACCGCGTGCCGCCAGCCCCATACGGACGCCATATACCATCAGTGCGAATCCTGCACCATATTGCTGACGCTGCCAATCGCTGGCACCTTCCTGCCTCATAATAAAATCACTTGACCGATAGATCCCATACAAGCCGCTCGTACCGTGCAGTGCATCAATCTCAGCCAGCGCGTCATCCAGCCGTAACCCAGCGTCAAGCTCTTGGCGCTGAATATCAAACACATGAGGCCAGACAGCGCGGGCGGTCTCATGTTGAATAGTGGTGGGGGTAAGCCTATCTCCGTATATCATACGCATCGAATTAGTATGGACATCCTCGCCATGCACTGCTGTAGCCTAGTCTACACCTTAGGGTACGATTTTATCACACGGTATAAAAAACAGCCTCCAGAGGGGGTGGGCACCGCTGGAGGCTGTTTACACCCTTCAACCACCCAGTGAAACATCGGAGCGAATATATAAGTGCTCGTGTCTCCGCCGCTAGGGCGAAACCATTTAGGCTCACTTGAACGGGATCCGATCTTACCAAGGCAAGATTGGTTAAAGGGGTTAGTAAGCTTTAGAACGCTGCTTCACAATGTGGAGCGGCGCTAGAGAAGTGGAGGGTAACAACTTATCAGGCGGCTACGCTCTAAAGCTATCTAACATAATGTTAGAATGGGGTAAAGGTACGTAAACACCTATAGTAAGCATTTACAAGTTGCTATTCTAGCAAATATATTGCATATGTCAATACCTTTTATGGATAATGTCAATAAGCTTACGCTTGATACCTATCACCATCGAATACTGGCTGTTCGCGACACCATGCCAGTACTGATGCGTTAGGCGGCTATTCATCATCGTACTAATACTCTGCACTCGCAGCTGAGACAGCCAAGACGCCATAGCATGCTAAGCTAAGATCATGAAACTTATGATTTGGACCGGCATAACTGTTGGAGGAACAGTTGGCGGCCTACTCGGAGCTGTATTTGACGGAGGCTTAGGGCTCTGGAGTATATTGCTCAGTACGGTTGGCTCACTCGCAGGGCTGTGGCTTGGCTACAAACTTGGTAAACTGTATTTCTAGCCGGATCACCGCATTTGGAGTTGCAATTACAGGGCGATTGCGGTAAAGATTAAAGGCATGCCTAAAAACTTAGTAATCGTAGAGAGCCCAGCGAAGGCGAAGACTATCGCCAAATATCTAGGCAAGGACTATGAAGTCAAAAGCAGCTTCGGCCACATTCGCGACCTTCCTAAAAAGGGCTTAAGCATTGACATCGAACATGGATTCAAGCCCGATTACCAGATCAGTCCCGACAAAAAACGCGTAGTATCAGAGTTAAAGTCAGCCGCCAAAAATGCCGAAGTATGGCTTGCGAGCGATGAAGACCGCGAAGGGGAGGCTATCGCCTGGCATCTCACGCAGGCTATGAAACTTGACCCTAAGAATACCAAGCGCATTGTCTTTCATGAAATAACCAAGCCTGCCATCGAACAAGCAGTCAAGAATCCGCGTACCGTCGACCTCAAACTCGTTGACTCCTACCAGGCACGCCGCGTACTCGACCGTCTGGTTGGCTATGAGATTTCACCTGTCCTTTGGCGTAAAGTACGCCCGGGACTCAGCGCGGGCCGAGTGCAATCCGTCGCCGTACGCCTGATCGTTGAGCGAGAGCGCGAAATCCAGGCTTTCGCCACCACAAGCAGCTTCAAGGTCACCGCTCTATTCACAATTGACAACACTGAGCTGAAAGCTGAGCTCCCTGATAAGTTCTCAACACTTGAAGCGACGCGCGCTTTTATAGAAGCCGCACAGACTGCCACATTCGCGGTGGCAGCAATCGATCAAAAACCGGGTACCCGGAATCCGAGTGCGCCGTTTACCACTAGCACCCTTCAACAGACTGCCGCCCAGCGCCTTGGCTTTAGTGTCCGTCAAACTATGACGCTCGCGCAGCGACTCTACGAGGCTGGCCATATCACCTACATGCGCACCGACAGTACTATCATGTCAGGGCTGGCTATCAATGCAGCAGAGTCATATATAAAGGAAGTGTTTGGCGTTAGCTATCATACCCGGCGTCAATACCAGACTAAAAACGAGAACGCGCAAGAAGCGCATGAGGCCATTCGCCCTACTGACTTTCGTCGTACAAATCTCGGCAGCGACGCACAAGAGAAGAAGCTATATCAGCTGATCTGGCAACGCGCGCTCGCGAGCCAAATGTCCCCGGCCCAAGTCGAAAAGACTGATGTTACCATCGCCGTGTCGAACCGCTCAGAGCAGCTCATTGCCAAGGGTGAGATTCTGAAGTTTGACGGCTTTCTCAAAGTCTACGGCGGCGGCAAGGATGATACCATCCTCCCGCCGCTTTCTATAGGCCAAACGCTTAACCTGGCCTCTATGACCGCTCTCGAGACATTCAGCCGTCCTCCAGCACGCTATTCTGAAGCGGCCCTCGTCAAGAGAATGGAAGAGCTGGGCATCGGCCGGCCGAGTACCTACGCCTCGATTATTTCAACCATCCAAACCCGCGGCTACGTTGAAAAAACCAGCCTGGAAGGCGCCGAACGGCAGCTTAGGCAGTTGACGCTCGAACATGGGGCGATACAGGAGAATAACACTTCTGAAATAACAGGCGCTGATACAAACAAACTCGTTCCAACCCCCGTCGCTGAAGTCACGACTGACTTTCTGCTCAAGTATTTCCCAAATATTGTCGACTATGACTTTACGGCCGATACTGAGAATAAGTTGGACTATATCGCCGATGGTAAAGAAGAGTGGGAGAAGATGATCCGACTGTTCTATGACGGCTTTCACCCCTTAATTGACGAGGCGAATGAAGCCTCACGCAAAGAAGTTTCTCAAGCCCGCCTGGTCGGTCAAGATCCCAAGTCCGGCCAACCGATTTATGCCCGATTCGGCCGTTACGGGCCAGTGCTGCAACGCGGGGAAGTCGAGAGCGAAGAGAAGCCCGATTTTGCACCTTTACCGGAAGGTGAAAAGATTGAAACGGTAACGCTCGATCAGGCACTCAGTATGTTCAAGCTACCGCGCACCGTCGGCGCCACAGCGGACGGCCAACAGATCAAAGCCAATATCGGGCGGTTTGGCCCATATATCCAGGTTGGCAAGACGTTCGTTTCTATCAAGCCACACGACCCCATGAAGATTACCGAAGACGAAGCCCGCGAGCTATACGAAGCTAAGTTGGAAAAAGACCGCAACCGCATAATCGCCACGTTCCCCAGCGGTATCCAGATCTTGAACGGCCCGTATGGCCCATATATTTCAGACGGCAAGAAGAATGCCCGCATCGCTAAGGAAACTGACCCTAAGAACATTAGTGAAAAAGACGCGAAAGGCCTTCTAGCCAAAGCCCCGTCTCGTCCGCGCCGATTCCGTCGTCGAAAAAGCACATCGTAGCCTCACGAGCACACTCATCTGTAACTAGTCAGGGCGTAATCAAGCGCAATGTATGTAGCCAGTTTAACTGTGCCTGATTCTGGGACGTGATACCCATGTAGGCGTGAGTGAACAAGTATACCAGAAGGTTGAGATAGATATACATCCGCCGGAACATATCGAGCGACTAATGCGCTACGGAGAACGGCTGGCAACGGGTATGCTCACCGTTGAACGGCACGTGCCTAATCATTGGCCACCACCTGAGCCAACCTTAAGGCGAAATCCCAGCTGGCATGATCACCAGCTTAATATGCCATTAACCGGCATGCTTGTCGGCAAGCTAAATGTGAGCCTGCTCGAAGGTAACGGCGTAAAACAATTATTTCTAAATCTTCATTATCTGTTTCCGCGAACCTATCTTGTTGCATGTCGATCAGCGCCCAGATTAACTCCGATCCGCATCACGGGCAAAAGCTATTTCATCAACGAGCAAAGCGCCGGTGCCGTCGCGCATGTCCGTGATGTATTTGAAGATAGGGGCGAGAACCCAATACCACTTTGGGCCCTCCAGGCCATCGATCATTACCACGCAAAACCATGGCCAGTCGTACGAACCTACAGCGCTGCCGATGCGGTAGGAGCCTTCCAGCGTGCCGTAAGTCGCGATACGGTAGCTGGCATACAGCGTGTGTACGATGAGCTAGCAATGGAATATGGTTACATTGACTACCGTCAGTTTGACTGGCATCAGTTCCAGCCTAACCCATCACAGCAAGTAATTTAACAACACGTATTACGCAGGTATTCACATTTATATGCTAGAATGAAGAGAGTGGGTGCAGTACTTGACTTAATAAAGTTAAAGTTTTATAATTACACTAACTTTAACAGATAAAGGATATGGGATGGCCAACTCGGGCACTACAACCCCGTTGCAGACGCAACCAATCGTAAATGAAATTCTGACCACCGCCATAGAGCGAGAGCGAGAGCGAGAGATAGTCACGCGCCGTTATGGTCTATTTGACCGTAAGGAAACGCTGGAGCAAATTGGGGAGTTGCTAGGGATTACCCGCGAGCGGGTGCGACAGCTGGAAAAGTCAGTTATGACACGGCTGCGAGTGAGTGCAGAGCAGGGTGAAGTACCCCATATCCAGGAAGTACAGCAGCGCTTGGTTGCTGAACTGGAGGATACGGGCGGGGCAACACGTATCAACGAGCTGGCCGGCCGTATCGTAGCTGAAAACAATCGCGACGAACAGTCGCGCCTGACCTTCCTGGCGTACTTATGCCCAGAGCTGACCGTCATTAATGATGATAACGATTTCTACCAAGGCGTGGCGCTTAAGTCGCTGTACGACGAGAAACAGCTTAAGAAGACTGTGAGCAAGCTGATTGATGTTATCAAGACCAACGGCGATATTATGGATGCCAAGGCAATGGCCGATAAGGCTGGTATCAAGGATCCGAGGCAGGCACAAGCGCTCGCAACACTATCCAAGAGGCTCGCGACACTGAACGGCATGTGGGGCCTCGTAAAGTGGCCGATGGTCAATCCAAAGAATATCCGCGATAAAATCTACGTTATCCTACACCAACGCGGCAAGCATATGCATTTCAATGAGATTGCGGACGCTATTAAGAAATCAGAATTCAGACGCAAAGATGTCACTACCCAAGCCATCCATAACGAGCTCATCAAAGATCCGCGCTTTGTCTTAATTGGCCGTGGCATTTATGCCCTCAAAGAATGGGGTTACGAACGCGGTACTGTAGCCGACATCATCACCCAAGTATTGAAAGAAGCCGGCGAACCATTACACCGCGATGAGATCGTCAAACGCGTCCTGAAAACTCGTTACGTTAAGGAAACTACCGTCCTCTTGAACCTCCAGGGAAAGTCACAATTCAAGCGCGTCGCCAAAGCAACCTATACTCTCGCTGACGAAGCTATATAAACAAAGAACCAAATTTCTCCGCTAGGTATCACAAGTATGTGGTGCCTTTTTATTATCTAGTAAATGTGTTATAATATATGTATATGTCGAACGGCCTGGAGCTGGTAGATACTCATGAACAGATACCCGACGAGATTTTCTTCGGAGTACTAAGTGGAGCAGGCAACAATGAGTTGAAGATAGCGTTAGCTCTGGTTATGTATACTAACCCATCAGTAGCACTCGACGGACACGACCTTGCTCGAACATTTAATCTGGCCCAGGGTTCCGAACCAGCGTGGGAATTACGTGCTTACGGGGCAGCAGAGTATTGCAGCAAAAGTTTTGTGCCCCTGAACGTAGCCGAAGGTCCAGATGATGAAGCCGTGGCAGGCGGGGCAGTAGAACGCCGGTGGCAAGCTAGTGGTGATCATCAAGAGCAGATACAAGCCATGCTCGGCTTCGTGGCAGACTGGTCCCTTAAGCACGATGGGCTTTCTCCGCGTGTGGTATTTGGCTCCACCTCGAGCCCTACTCAAGTTCGTTCACCTCAGGTACGCTACCGTCTCTACCAAACACTCCGTGACGGAGAGGATGATTTATCACTTACCGAGTTAACACGTGCTGTAGGAGATCTATATTCTAGCCACCCGCTACAAGCAGTCAACGGTCAGGTAAGTGGTTTGGTAACAAGCCACGTTCTACGAAAGTTATCTAATCGCAGAGGTGACGATCCGCTCATAACCCTAGCTGATCCAGCATATCATGGGCACAACAAAGCTCTAGAGGCTACAAGCCCAGCTACGCAAGCGCTATACAGAGTGACAGGCCAGCTAGGAGCCAACGCCCAGATCCATTTAAATGCATTAATGGATCTCGTCGCTGAAGCGGACCCATCAGTCGACACTATTGCATTCCGTCGCATGCTTCGGCTCAATATCGACCAACAAATTGGCTATCCGGGGCTGCATTGGGTTGACCACGAACCAGTAAGGCTTGACGAGCAAACCGAGGTAGCATTCGTACCTGAAGTGGAAGAAGCTATTGCTGAGCTACTCGACGGGCTGGAACGCATAAGGCAGGGTGAGGGCACCCAAATATGGAGTGCGCGTGCTAGGGAGATAGCTAGAAATCCTACTGAATTCCATAGACTAGTGGAACAAGGGCACAAAGCTTCAGCTCAAGCAACCACTCCTGGCCGGGAAGCACTTGCTAGAGACCTCATGCCAATCATACAAAGCTTAGGCAGCATAACCGTGGCAGCAGCACAAAAAGCGCTTGAGCCCACTCATCGCCTGACATTGGGTGGCACACGTCAACTACTTTCGTATCTTGTAGAAATTGGGCTACTTATAAGTGACGAGGCTCGCGTAGAGCCTCATTCAGGTATCACCGCCAACAGATATTCGCTCGTTGCTCCCCCTGACTCCGATCCAGCCCCATAATGCTTGCACAGTATTACCGACCGAATAAAGTGTTAGACTAGGTATATTAACTTAGGGGAAAGTATGCTGTTTTATACATTCCACGACACTGACGAAGGCTCTACCGTCGTTTCACAGGTACAGAGTACAATCCATAGCGTATGTGATGCCAGCAGCGTCGAAGCAGCAAAAAACCGGGAATTGGTGCCTCATGACGCTCAGCTTGGGTACGTGGATCTGGGAGACGGCACAATACAATACTATTTCAACGACGAGGCAATGGAGATACTCCGGCATATGGGTGTTACTGTTGCTTCGGCAAAGGCGGCTGAGGCTGCACCGTCGGATATGGCGAGCCTTATTCACGCTAATCACTACCGACCGAATTAGGACCCGAGTCTAATCATCGTCGATGCTATACTCTAGAGCATCGTGACATTTCAAGCATACATTGACAATATCTACTCCGCGACAAGCAAAACATCGCAGGTCTTTTTGAATGTCGCCAAAACTAAAGGTTTATCCATCCTGACATGAAGGTTATGGAGATCGTTAACTGGCTCAGAAAGACTACGGGTTGGGTCGCGGCCACACTAGGGTTATCGTCCTGACGTTTCCAACAAGCTGGTGCTATTCCTTGGCCTAAGAAGCAACAATTCCGACAGCGCTCTTATACACATGGACATTCTCTATGCCTTTCACATTATCCTAAACGAGGAGCAGCAACATGCCAATTGACCCCGGCCAACATGAAGGCGCGCTTTTGTTCTACGGTGTTCAACCCGGAGATAGATGCCGTAACTGTGAACTTCTTCTTGGTTGCTTAGCTAGAATCGCCGCTGTTCGGGCGAATGATCCGCCTACTCTTGACTCTATGAATGCCGCTTCTAACGCGAACGACTTGGTAAACAATTGCCCCACAGTGCCGGCGATGCCCTTTGGTAGCACCACACTCGTGAACTGTGTATCCAGATCTACAGTCAATAAGCTTTAGCTACACCTATGCACCTCTGTTGACAGGTGAGAGCACAACGTGTAACAATTCCTTCCTATGGCCCGAGACTACAGGGGTAAAGCAAGTTACAAACCACGTAAACCTAGACCCAGTTCTAAGACGCGGTTTTGGTACATAGGGAAACGTAATAAGAATAATGAGCTCATAGGGCTCTTGCTTGCTGCCGTGCTCATCGGTGGTGGAGCGTGGAGCAGTCTGTCTTCATCAAGCCAAGCGCTACTGATCGTTTTACTCATCTTTGTAGTTATTGTCCTCTTTGTTGTCGTCTTTGGCTTCGTGGCATTTATGGCATACCGCCAGAGACAAAAGTTCAGCGCCCTCTCAGCTGCTCAGGTAGATAACATGGATGGCTTTCAGTTTGAACGTTACGTGGGTGCACTATTAGGCAGCCAGGGCTTTACGCACGTTCAAGTAACGCAAGCTATCGGCGACTACGGCATAGATGCTGTAGCAGTAAAAGATGGACAGAGGTGGGCCATCCAGTCTAAACGATATAGCAAACCTGTTACCCAAGAGGCAGTCAGAGAAGCCGTAGCTGGCGCCGTCTACTACAAATGCCAGCGAAGCATGGTTGTCGCCACTAACACATTTACCAAGCATGCCAAGGCTTTAGCACACAGCAATGGTACCGTTCTGATCGATCGCAACAAGCTGGCCGAGTGGATCGTCGCTTTCCAACAGCCAGTTAAGCACAAATAACTTCTTAACCACCTCTGTTAATTTTCGTGATATAGTCAAGCTATGGTTTCTACCGAAGAGCTTGATCTGATTCCACCGACTGATCCGTCGCTGAACCAACCAGCAGAAGAAGTGAAGGCTGACGAAATTGCCTCGCCGGATGTACAGGGTCTTATTGGTCGCATGGTGGCGCTGGCAATGGGCAAGGGATACAGCAAGCAGGACAGTCGACAAATGGTCGGACTGGCAGCGCCGCAGATTGGCTGCCGGAAGCGCATCATCATTGTCGACGTGGCCGCAGATGGCTCACTGAAAGTGCAGAGCTTACGGGTGTTTATCAACCCGCGTATTACACGGCGTACTAGCAAAACTGTGCCCGGTCGCGAAGGATGCTGGTCATGCGGAAATATCTGCGGTAATGTAGAACGTGCGCAGAGCATCACACTCGAGGCACTTGACCACAATGGTAAGCCGATCAAGCTGGAATTAACTGATTTTACGGCTCGTATCGCTCAACATGAGATCGACCACCTTGACGGTATTCGCTTCCCAGACCGTATTCCTGAAGGTCATCCTGAGAAACTACATTGGGTCAAGCCAAAAGAATTCGAAGCTTACCGCGAACAGTGGCGTACTTGGCCTCACCTATGTTCCAGACAACAGTGGCTGGATATGAAGTCCAACGGATTACTTGATAAAGCCGTAGATATAGCTATTAAAGACTAACCGACGGTTGCGTTACCACATAGACATTATTTTCGGCTAGGCTTTATAACCAGCAAAATAGAAACCTCCCGCGAGCAGTAGTTCGCATTTTGTTCTTATTAGCCGACATGTAGCCGCGTCGGGCATTGGCTAGGGTTTTTGCTAGAAATAACGCTATGAACGTTCAGTAGAGCGGATTGTACGTAAAATCCAAAATGCAAACGTGCATTTGGTGGTGCGAGGCTGCGAGACCGGACGCAGCAGAGCACTAGAAACATACATACACAGAACGTCGCACAATGTATATTTTGCGACTCTATATATCTACATCTAATTGATTAACAGTAGCACTGCCTGCAGGGGACCTTCAACTGTTTTAAGTCATGTAGCCATACCAAAGCTGTGCGCATCATACATTCAGAGGATAACCCGCTCAGCTTGATCTCCCGTCAATGCAAGTATTCTCATTACTATTATTTGCATTTACTTGCATTTTGTTATGCTTGTGATAATTCTCACATTTGACTTTTCCACAGCTTTATCGTGAAAAGTTGCTTTTTAGCTATTCTAGTGTGTTTATATACCCTCTTTCCTACTCGGCATTACCCTATCATTTTTGACTTTTCCCCACTTATGTATGTTGCTATATCTTTTAGAACTTCACCCGATTTTCGAGCATGTAAACAATTTGCGAACATAGGGTAGAGCGCTAGGGGGATAGCCCTAAGTAATAACTTAGTATGCTGTCCAAGCTACTGCAGCGCTACTTATAATATGCTCGGCCGTCGACACGTACATCAATGTAACTCGCCGGGGATACCCCCCTCCCCTCAAGATTGTGTTTAACGGCTAGGAATGTTCCCACCTGTTGCAAGGCAGTGTCGCTTGCAAGATTAAATTTAACAAAGTAAGGCAGGCTGTCGAGATACATATCAAGTTCACTTGTGCCGGCTGGTAAAACGTATGTGGATACACTGAGCCTCTTCTGCTCTACTTGGTACTGCACCGACATAATAAACGCCACAGCATTGCTAGCTAACACTGGTTGTCCTATCCGAACAGCACTACCACTATTGTCGCTTACTCGCATGAGGTGTAGTGAGGTATCTGCGTTAGCATCTACTGTGCCGATGGCCCGACCAGAAGCATCGATGATGTAGCTACGACCGTCGTTTGATTGTAGCTCTATCGTCGGCTGAGCACCAGCTACATAGATAATCGGGCGATGACCGACAAGCGGCAACGTAATATTAACAATTGAAAGTTCCGGGAATTGCCGCTTCAACTGGGCGCTTATACTATTTGTGTCGACAGTTAGCTTATTGTGATTGAGCACAGAAGACTCAAACAAGCTCTGTGCAGCCTGCTCATACGTTGACATCTGGTGTAGAAACACGCCGCTCGAGGAGTCTACCGGCACTACTTTTGGATCTGTTGAGAGGCTTAGGGTGCTCACCGTAGCGATAGTAATCGCCGCTAGAACCAATAGCACGCCGAAGCGCTGAGCCCAGTAATGCGCAGCGCGCTTTGCAGCACGTGCATCCAACGCTTCGCGGAACACCTGGCGACCAAGTGCCGTTGGCTCAGCCGACCGCTGCGAGTAGTACGCGTATTGGGTTGTCCGACTAGCAGGTGTGACATGCCGGCGTTGCGGAGATACTTGCTTGGTACGACGAAATAATTTCATATGCCTAACAATGTTTGTTTGCTTACCAGGGCACCTGAGAATTTCAGGCGTTCTGCATCTTGTCTAATAATAACATTGCCAGTGTCTTAGCCGCATCTGGACGAGCCAGATCACCCAAAGCATCAGCCAGCTGCTTACGCCTTTCAGGATGCTCAAAGAGATCAGCTACCTCATCAGCTAGGCGGCCTGGCTGCACCGCTTCATTTTCAGGCAAGTCGATAATTGCATGCCTCGCCGCTAACGTCCGTGCATGGTGGATCTGCCATGAAAGTTGCTTCGAGGGGATAACAATACATGCCTTACGTTCGATAGCAAACTCTGCCAAGCCAGTTGCGCCACCACGCGCAACTATCACGTCTGCAGCGCTGCTATACCGATACAGATCAGTTACAAAGCCTTTGATGATGACCCGTTTGCGATCCTCCTTATCAAGGAGCTCATCGTACAGACTATTTAATCGTTCTTCGTGTAATCGGCCAGACAGCACCACGATGGCAAGATCAGTGTACTGTTCTAGTAAGGTGGGCGAACTTTTGGCAACGATTTGGTTGAGTTGGTCGGCACCGTTGCCACCACCAGTAACGAAGAGCACTTTCTTATAGGAGCCTAAACCGATCTCATTTCTGTATTGCTGTTGTAATTTTGTATTAACAGGCACATGCTCCCTACTGACAGGAATACCTACCATTACCGTTTTAGACAAGGGGTATGGGTAGAGTTCTTTCGGCAATGCTACGGCATGCACAGTCGCCCATCGCGCGATAAGACGATTTGCCAGACTCGGAGTGCTGTCAGAGTCGTGCGTGATATATGGCACGCCACTAAGCCTTCCCCCTAGAGCAACAGGTACACTGACATACCCTCCCCTAGTGAAAACAATTCGAGGTTTTAAGCGTCTGAGCAACCAAAAACTCTGCCAAATGCCCACTAGTACCCAAAATGCATCACGGATATTTAGCCACTGCGTCTCAAGATCGAGTATCTGGCGCCACCCTACACCGTGGTACCGCCTAAACTTCCCTGCCCTCACGGCATAGACTTCGTCAATAGCCGGATGTTTAGCTGGAACGTCGAGAAGCACACCGCCCTTCTGCCCGATGTATACCACTTTAATAGCTGGCTGTAGTTTTTTCAGCTCAGTCGCGACTGCTAGTACCGGGGTGATATGCCCCCCGGTTCCGCCGCCGGTCAAGACGATTGTCTTGTTCTCGGTCATAGCGGCCTCCTCTATTAGATTGGCTGATACGCAACCCAAATGCGGTGTAGTGAGACGCCTGGAATACCAAGCCAGCAGCTGCCAGAGCAAAGATAACACTTGTCCCGCCATAGCTCACAAACGGGAG
>JANWHZ010000057.1 GCA_025450135.1 Candidatus Saccharimonadales bacterium | reverse complement strand
GAAGCGGAGGATTTCCGCGAAGAACTGAAGTACGTGCTTGCTACGCAGCGGGCTGCATTTAATTCACCAGTCTGGTTCAATATAGGCGCCCCAGAACGCTCTCAACAGGCTAGTGCGTGTTTTATCTTAGCCGTGCAGGATGATATGCCGTCCATTCTCGAGTGGTACCGTGAAGAGGGCATGATCTTTAAGGGCGGTTCTGGTTCTGGCATTAACGTTAGTACGATTCGTGCCTCAGTTGAGCCACTTGGTAAAAGTGCTGGTAAGGCTTCAGGACCTCTTAGCTTTATGCGTGGTGCTGATTCGGTCGCTGGTGCCATAAAGAGCGGTGGCAAGACACGTCGTGCGGCTAAGATGGTTATTATGAACGCGAATCATCCTGATATCGAAGAGTTCATTTGGTGCAAGGCCATTGAAGAGCGCAAAGCTCGTGTGCTGGAGCAGGCAGGGTTTGACATGACCCTTGATGGCAAAGATATCTTCTCTGTGCAATACCAAAATGCTAACAATTCAGTACGCGTAACCGACGAGTTTATGCAAGCAGTGATTGATGATAAAGATTGGCAGCTAATCGGTATCAAAACTAAAAAAGTCTATAAAACGGTCAAGGCTCGTGAGCTTTTCAGACAGATTAACGAAGCTGCTTGGGAGTGTGCTGATCCAGGTATGCAGTTTGATACGACGATCAATCGTTGGCATACGGCACCGAATGCTGGCCGTATTAACGGCAGTAACCCTTGCAGCGAATATATGCACCTCGATAATTCAGCATGTAACCTTGCTAGTATCAACCTGCTCAAGTACCTCAAAGACGACAACACATTCGACGTTGAGGCGTTCAAGAAGACTGTTGAGCTGATTCTTACGGCACAGGAGATACTAGTTGGTTATTCAGAGTACCCAATCGAACTGATTGCGAAGAATGCACGTGCGTATCGTGAGCTTGGCCTAGGCTATGCCAACTTAGGAGCGATGTTGATGGCGCAGGGTCTGCCATACGATTCAAACGAAGGTCGCGCTCAGGCTGCAGCGGTAACAGCGCTGATGACCGGGCATGCTTATGCTACAAGTGCTAAGTTGTCACGCGTTGTTGGGCCGTTTGCAGGATTCGATAAGGATCGTGACGGCATGCTCCGCGTACTCCGCATGCATCGTGAAGAAGTTTCGAAGATTGATGCAGGTCTAGTATCTGAAGAGTTACTGAGTGCTGCGGCCAGCGCATGGGATGAGGCTGTTGAGCTTGGTGAACGCTTCGGTGTACGTAATTCTCAAGCCAGTGTACTTGCTCCTACGGGCACGATTGGTCTTATGATGGACTGCGACACAACAGGTATTGAACCTGACTTGGGATTGGTGAAAGTCAAGAAGCTGGTAGGCGGTGGGACGATGAGTATCGTGAACCAGACGGTGCCGCGAGCGCTAAGCGCGCTTGGCTACAGTAAGGCGCAGATTGACGATATAGTGAATCACATCGATGTTGAAAAGACTATAACTGGTGCGCCACATCTTACCCGAGAACACGCCAAAGTTTTCTCTTGCTCCATGGGCGATAACCCAATTCACTATCTTGGGCATGTCAAAATGATGTCAGCCGTACAACCATTCATCTCCGGAGCTATTAGCAAGACAGTAAATATGCCAGAAGGTGCAACGGTTGAAGACGTTGAGCAGCTACATATAGACGCTTGGAAAATGGGGCTCAAAGCCGTAGCCATTTATCGTGATAATTGCAAAGTTGCACAACCGCTTAGTATGGCTAAGAAGGAAGGCAGTACGAAGGACGGTCTGGCAACTGCGTCAGTGAGCGTACCAGTAACTGCTACGGTCGCAGAGGTTCTCGAGAATAAGATAATCGTGAAGGGTGCTGTTAGACGCCAACTTCCTAAGCGCCGAAACAGTAAAACCTACAAATTCCATCTTGCTGATCTTAAGGGCTTCTTTACGGTCGGCGAATACGAGGATGGCGCACCGGGGGAACTCTTCATCAGTGTTTCTAAACAGGGCTCAACGTTGTCAGGTCTTATGGACTCGTTTGCAATTGCCGTTAGTCACGGGCTGCAGTACGGCGTGCCTGTTAAAAGCTATGTCCGAACACTGATGAGCACCAGCTTTGCCCCTGCAGGCATCACAGACGACGAGGATATCCGTACCGCTAGCTCAATTACTGACTACATTATGCGGCGCCTGGCGTTGGACTATCTCTCGTTCGACGATCGTCTTGAGTTAGGGTTGGCTTCGTTGGACGATATGCCAGAAGCTCAAACGACACTTTTAACAGACGACCGTTCCGTTGAGGGTCGGCTGGTCGAAGCGAGCGAGCAGGCTCTAGAAACGGTGGTGGTGGTTGCAGCCAATGAATCGATCGTACCCAGTGTGGCGCGGCCTGCGGATAAGCAAGCCAGCAAAGACAGCACGGCTCCATTGTGCTACAACTGTGGCAACCAGACACAGCGGGCAGGTAGTTGTTATGTCTGCACGTCGTGTGGCTCAACAACAGGTTGTAGCTAGATACGTAACTGAGACAGACCAAAGCCGCCACAGATCACTCAGTGGCGGCTTTCTGTATTCACGTCATCGGCCGCATGCTACACTAAAGTTTATGAAACTGGTTATCCTTTACCGGCCAGCGTCGGAACATGCTACCGCTGTACAGACATTTCTACGTGACTTTAAATACCAACATGGTTCAAGCAAAGTTGAGCTTGTCGATGCAGATACACGTGAAGGTATCGCGACCGCAAGCCTCTACGATCTTATGAACCTACCGGCTATTTTAGCTCTGAGGGATGATGGCTCAGCTCTTCAGGTTTGGCAGGGCGAAATGCTGCCGCTGATGGACGAAGTCGCTGCATATGCCGTAGGCCAGAGCTAGTTGCGTCGCAAGCGTGCCTTACGGTATACTAAGTGTTGTACAATTTGTTGAAAAGCGTTTGTAGGCAGATCGACCTACAAGAAACGGCCATCAACCGTGAGCTTGGAGCAGAACAGGGAAACCTTAGTAGATCTCCGCGGGTAAGCCCGTCATAGCGGTAAGTAAGTGCTTCCTCAAGGATCGCCCTGGAAGAAGCCGGATGGTACCTCCGTTGACCAACGGATCCGGCATCTTGAGCAAGGGTGATTTTTTAATTCAGGAGATGCAATGAAATATCAAAAGGGAATGCGTCGTAAACCACTCGAATACGAGAAGGATATTGTTCGCTATTGGAAAGAGGACCATACATTCGAGAAGTCGATTGCTCACCGTCCAGCTAGCGATTCATATGTCTTCTACGACGGACCGCCATTTATTACTGGCGTTCCGCATCACGGAACCCTATTAGCATCAACAGTAAAAGATGCCGTGCCTCGTTACTGGACGATGAAAGGTAAGCGAGTTGAGCGTGTCTGGGGTTGGGATTGCCACGGTCTGCCAGCAGAAGTATTTACTGAGAAGAAGTTAGGTATCCAGGACCGTCGTGATATTGGTACCAAGGTAAGTCTTGAAGAGTACGTCACGACCT
Source organism: Candidatus Saccharimonadales bacterium (assembly GCA_025450135.1). Taxonomy (GTDB): domain Bacteria; phylum Patescibacteriota; class Saccharimonadia; order Saccharimonadales; family UBA4665; genus JANWHZ01. The sequence goes on along the minus strand of JANWHZ010000057.1, from coordinate 3,521 downwards.
GTTTCCAGAACATGGTGCAAACAGGCTCCCTCTGGGAAGATACCATTGACCGCGTTGGTCGCTGGGTCGATTTCCGAGGCGCGTATAGAACAATGGACAAACCCTATATGGAAAGTGTTTGGTGGGCTTTTAAGAAGCTGTATGACGCGGGGAAGATTTATGAAGGTGAAAAGGTGCTGCTATACTGCACGCGCGATGCCACGCCGCTTTCCAAGGCCGAAGTTACCATGGATAACGATAGCTATAAGGACGTAACCGATCCCTCCGTATATGTAAGGTTTAAGCTTAAGGATGAAGACGCCTCTATCCTAGCCTGGACAACTACGCCTTGGACGTTACCGGCGAACACTGCCGCTGCAGTCAATGTGGAGTTTACCTACGCGTTAGTGAAATTAGCCGACGGGCAGCGACTTATCTTGGCTGAAAAGCTACTTCCAAAAGTACTAACCGACGAAAAACACCAGCCGATAGCATGCACTGTCGAGCGCACATTTAAGGGTTCGGAGCTCGTAGGCAAAGACTACGTACCGTTGTTTGAGGACCATGGCGAGAACGCACATAAGATTTGGGCGGCGCCATATGTCAGCTTAGACGAGGGAACCGGTATTGTTCATTTGGCTCCAGCATATGGTGAGGAGGACTTTGCGCTTGCAAAGGAAAAGCGCTTCCCAGTTGTATCAAATATCGATGACAGCGGCTTCTACCTTTCAGGCGAATGGAAAGGCAAACAGATTTGGGAGACCAACAAAGAAATTGCCAAAGAACTCCATAATCGGGGTGTGGTCTGGAAAATTGAGTATATCACGCACAGCTACCCTCATTGCTACCGCTGCGGTACTCGGCTTATGTATAGAGCCCATCCGAGCTGGTTTCTCGGTATAAGTGAGCAAAAAGAAACTATGCTTGAGCAGAACGGACCAATTAATTGGTTTCCTGAGCATCTAAAACAAGGACGGTTTGCGAAGACAGTTGAGAGCGCCCCAGATTGGAATATTAGCCGTGATCGCTTTTGGGCTACGGCGATGCCGGTCTGGAAAGGTGTCGACAAGGAAGGAAATACAAAGGTCAAAGTTGTAGGTAGCTACGCAGAGCTGAAGGAATTATCCGGGGTAGAGCTCGAAGATTATCACCGCCCCTGGATCGACGACGTTACGTTTGAGATAGACGGCGTCACGTTCAAGCGCATCGACAAAGTCTTAGACTGTTGGTTTGAGAGCGGATCGATGCCCTTTGCCCAGTTTCACTACCCCTTCGAGAATGTGGAGAAGTTCGAGCAGAGCTTTCCAGGTGACTTCATCGTAGAGTATGTAGGCCAGGTTCGTGCTTGGTTTTATTACCTACATGTAGTTAGTGTTAGCTTGTTTGGCACCAACGCATTTAATAATGTCATTGCCACCGGAACGTTGGCCGGCAATGACGGTCGAAAGATGAGTAAGAGTTATGGCAACTACACTGATCCAAATGTGCTAATGGATGAATATAGCGCGGATGCGCTGAGGTTCTTGTTGCTGTCTTCACCGGTGTTAAATGGTGAGGACTTCTCACTCATCGATAAAGACGTAGCCGATGTATCGCGTAAGCTTAACATGGTCTGGAATATGTTTGACTTTTTCACTCTGTACGCGGAGGTCGATAACTGGGAGTGGAACGGTATGCTTGACGACCCTTACGCCAGCCTAACCAACCCTTTGGACACCTGGATCATATCACGGGTTCATCAAGTGACTGCAGAAATTGAGAGGCACATGGACGCTTATAATATTCCTGAAGCGCTTAAACCGGTTCTGCCACTTATAGATGACATGTCTAACTGGTATGTTCGCCGCTCGCGCCGCCGCTTCTGGAAAAGCGGTGATGGTGCTGACAAGCAAGATGCGTATAAGACCCTTCACTACGTATTAGTACATTTGAGTATGATCCTGGCGCCATTTACTCCGTTCCTGGCAGAGGAGCTCTATCGAAAGCTGACAGGGGGTGAGTCAGTACACCTACTTGATTGGCCTGCTGCTGGAAAAGTCGATCAACTTTCCATAAACCGCATGGAATTTGTACGGCAGGTAATAAATGACGGCTTGTCGCAGCGCGCTGGGGCAAAGCTGAAGGTGCGCCAGCCGCTTAATAAGGTTTCTGTTAATGGTGCGCCAGAAATACTAACGGCTATGGAAGGTGAATACCTTGAAATTTTGAAAGACGAGCTCAATGTTAAGTTGGTTGAGCTAAACCCGGGCACTGATAAGCTCGAAGTTCAGCTTGATCTGAAAATTACGCCGCTACTTAAGCGGGAGGGTATGGCTAGAGAGGTTATTCGTAATGTGCAGAGTAGCCGTAAGGCTGCAGGTTTAGACGTTGAGGACCATATTCAGCTCAGCTTATCGACGACATCAGAAGAACTAAGCCAGGCTATCCATGAGCATGCAGGTACGATCCAAGCGGAGACTTTGGCTAACTCGCTTGCATTTGATCTGACTTATAGCTTTGAGGCCGCCTGCGTCGTTGACGGCTTGCCGCTAACTATCTCCTTGCGGAGGAACTAGGACATCTTTACAGATAAGCTAGGAGCTGGTATTATCTGTTGGTAGCAATTGTCTCAGAGGAAGAACAAAAGATAATGAAAAAAGCTGTAATCCAGACCGGCGGTAAACAATACCTCGTACATGAAGGTGAGACTCTATTGGTAGAGTTACTGAAGGAAACAGGTAAGAAGGTGACGTTTGAGCCGCTCTTAGTCATCGAAGGTGACAAAGTAGAGGTTGGCATACCATTTGTAAAATCGCGTACGGTTACTGCCGAAGTTGTCAGCGAAGATATCCAAGCTGATAAAGTAACAGCAATCCGTTATAAAGCGAAGAAACGTGTGCATAAAGTGCATGGGCATCGCCAGCATCACACATCAGTAAAGATTACCTCCATAGTTTAAGCCGTCTTTAGCTCTGTCTATAACAGCTAGCATCACTAGCTGTTATTCTGTCTGTGGATAATCCTGGCGCATTAACTTAGCTTATGGTCTGTTACACAACAGTCTATTATGTTTCTGCGCTTGCATAGGAAGAATAAGTTACGCACCTGTAAGGTGATTATGTTTACGTTGTTGTATCAAAATCTACAGTACAACATAAAAAAACTATGCTTTAGAACCACTGGAATTGTATATATTTTGTATTCAAACACTCTTGCGGAGCTCTGTTTAAGCAACCATACTAAATATATGGGCTCGCACCACAGCAAGTCCAGAAAACAAATTTTGGCAGCAAAGCCACGTAAAATTCAAAACCAAAAAATGCGCATACAAACATCGCGAAAAGCGGAACTGTTCGCACGCGCCCTCAGGATCTGTGTCCTGGGGGTGTTTGCGTTGTTTGTGATCGTCTCGCTTTTGTCTCTGTTCCTACCTCCCTCCGCCTCCGCTGCCACCTCTTCCACCCTTAATTTCCAAGCTCGTCTGGAGTCGGCTGCCGGTGCCATTGTTCCGGATGGTACCTACAATGTGGAATTCAAGCTATATAACACCAGTACTGTCACTG
>JANWHZ010000056.1 GCA_025450135.1 Candidatus Saccharimonadales bacterium | reverse complement strand
CTATCAGTAGACATTGGTAATACCTCGTCATGTACCATCACTACCACATTCGACACAAACTGTGGCGGTGATGGAGAAATGACTCCAATGAAGCGTCTCAGTTCTACTCCGTATGCACTTAATGCCGGCCAACTAGGAGGACTGGCAAGCTCACAATACGTACAGCTAGCCCAAGGCCTACAAACAGATGCCTCAAACAGCACCAATAGTATCTATCTCAACAAAACTGGAGCTGGCGGCAACTTCGTCGACCTACAAGCCAGCGGCAGTGATGCTTTTATCTTGGGAAACGCTGGAGACATTACCTTTGGCTCTAACGCAAATCATACACTTTCGGTGGCAACGTCGGGTGCTGGAGTAGCTGGCAGATCGCTAACTATTACTTCCGGAACCGCAGGTAGCGGGGGCAGCGCCTTAGCAGGAGGTAATCTTATATTACAGGGTGGCAATGGCGGTGGAACAAACGGTAACGGTGGCAACATCACCATCGATGCGGGCATAGCCAGTGGCAGTGGAGCAAACGGTAACGTCAATATTGGTAACGCTAATGCGAGCAACATTAACATTGCAACAAATAATGCAGCACATACAATCGCAATTGGCGACGGTGCAGCTGCTCAAGGTATTACAATCGGCTCAACCAATAGTACTTCGACACTTACCTTACAGAGCGGGAGTGGTGGAATCAGCCTCAGCGGGCCTACCAGTGTGAACGGTAGCAATACATTCTCAACCGGTACGGGTAATGTCGCGCTTCAAGGTGCAACCACAGTGTCAGCCAACTTCTCGGTAACCAACGCTGCCAACATAGCTTTCCAAAAAGGCTCCGATTATAGCGTCACTGGCTCCACAAACAATGTTAACTTCGGTACAGGCGCCGTGATACGTCTAACAGGCAGCTCAGAACAGACCATCACCGGCATAGCCAATGGTGTAGACGGCCGTATACTAACTCTTATAAATGCCGCCTCACAATCGGCAACCTTAAGCAATTTAAACGGCGGCAGCAGTGCTGCAAACCAGATCAGTACAGGCACTGGTGCCGACTTATCGGTACCTTCAGGGGCCTCGGTTTCACTTGTCTACGACGTAGGGGCCAGTTTGTGGCGAGTAGTTGGTAGCAGCTCAGCCAGTGGCGGCTATATTCAGCTGCAGGGTTCATCTCCCGGCACTCAGCAGAATGGTAACTTCAATATCTCAGGCATTGGTATCTTGGGTACCTTAGATAGCGTAGCTAGCGGAACGCTTAATGTAGGCACTGCCAACGCAGCGACTATCAACATAGGCACCAATGCTGCAGCACATACAATCGCTGTCGGTAATGGTGCAGCCGTCCAAGGTGTCACTATTGGCTCAACTAATAGCACTTCTTCCCTATTGCTCCAGGCAGGCACTGGAAATCTATCGATCCAGACTCAGGGCGGAACATTGGGAATTGCTAACAATGCAGTAGCACAGACGGTTCAGATTGGTAGCACAACTGGAGCTGTTAGTCAGACCATCAATATTGGCAATAACGGAACGGCAAGCTCGACCAGCACAGTGGTCATAGGCTCTACTGTGGCCGGCACAACTACCCTACAGAGCGTGGGTGGAGTAACAGTTACTACGCTTGGCGCAGGCGGAGCAAACAGCCAAGTCCTCTGTCGTGACAGTAGCACCAAGGCCTTAACGTCGTGCGGCAGTGGCGCCGGCAATGGTTCTTACATATATAACAATACTTCGGCCCAGACCAGTGCTAACTTCAATATCCAGAGCGCAGCCTCAACTAGTATTGGCGGCATCATAGAAGGTGCTGTTAGCCAAACTGCCGCGCTATTCGAACTCCAGGACAGCACTGGCGTTAACCTCCAAAAATTCGATGCGAGTGGCAATCAAGAAACGACTGGCTACTACAACAATGGAGTCGGTGGCATCGGTCAGTATGGTAATCTGCTAACGTTCTCGGAGCAGCTCGACAACGCCACTTGGACAGCCGCGAACGTCACAGTCACGGCGAACGACGCCGGTTCTAACCCAGCGCCAGACGGCCAGACGAGTGCCGAGAAGCTAGTCAGCTCAGCAGCAGGCGGTACAGTTAAGCAGGTCTGTACCACTGGCTGTACGACTAATAACATCACGTATACGTTTAGTGTTTGGGTGAAGGCTAATAGCACCACACAGCCATTCAGTCTGCGTATCGACTGGAACAATGGTGGTGGACAGACTGGCACAGCTGCAGCCTACACAGCAACGACTACCTGGCAGCGCTTCAGTGTAAGCCAGGCCGTATCAGCTTCTGGCATGGTCAGTGTCACACCCACAATCATCGTTACTAATAATACTGAGACTATTGCCACTTGGGGTGCACAGCTCGTCCAGGCAACGAACCCCGAAGTCTATGTCCGCGCAACTACTAGCCAAGTCATTGCCTCTTCAGGCGTGGTATCCAATGGTGGTCTATTCATCAGTGCCGTCAGCGCCACTGATAAGCCACTCATTGTTCAGAGTGCACCAAGCCAATCTGGCGACCTAGCAGAACTCCAGAATTCGAGCGGCGTTGCTATCACTTCCTTTAACTCAACTGGTGATCTAGTACTAAACCACAGTAACGCATCTGTCAGCACTACCAGTGGCAACAATTTAAGCATCGATACCGGTGGTACTAATACTCTAAGTCTTGGTTTTACAAATGCCATGACAATTAACCTCGGTAACACGACAGCCGCAACACAGACATTGGTTCAGGGCGGCACGGGTAGTAGTGCGGTATCTGTGCAAGCCGCTACATCGGGCACAATCAGTTTAGGCACCAGCAACACTAATACCATTAATATAGGCAATGTTACGGGTGCCACTGGCATCAGCGAACATGTCGGAACTGGCAACTACACGCTCGATGGGGTTGCTGGTTCAACTTACGCTCTAGGTGCCTCTACCACCACCGGCACCATAACCATAGGAGGTACGGCTCAGACGGGTAATATTGTACTCGGTAGCAGTACAGGTACGAGCAACCTCAATATTGCTAATGGAAGCGGTGCCACGACGGTGAATATTGCCAATGTCCAGAACGCCGGCGGGGTTAACATTGGTGCTGGCATGACAACAGGCATTATCACCATCGGTGGCATTAGTGCACAGACAGGAACTATCGCCATAGGAATAGGCACGGGCGCTCAGTCACTCAACTTCGGTACTGGCGGTACTGCTGCTAAGACGGTGACGGTGGGCAGCATAGCTAGCACCTCCACTACAACTATCCAGGGCGGTACCGGCGGAGTCAACCTTGGAACCGGCGGTGTTGCAAATACCGTACAGCTTGGCAACACTACGGGCGCAGTAGTCCAGACCATCAATATTGGCAATAACGGAACGGCAAGCTCGACCAGCACAGTGGTCATAGGCTCTACTGTGGCCGGGAACATTACGCTGCAGTCAGCGGCAACTATAGCGATCGGCAACAACGCCGCAGCGCAGACGCTTAATATCGGCAATGTTACGGGTGCTACGGCTGTAACAATTCAAGCAGGTAGTGGTAATCTCAACCTTGGAACCGGCAACATCGCCAACACGATTCAGATTGGCAGCACGACTTTAAATAGCGGTACGCAAACGATCAACATCGGTAACAATAACACTTCAGGAGGAACGACTAATGTCACAATCGGCAATAGTTCGTCAGCAACCGGGGGTACTACTACTCTGCAGGCTAAAGGCAACATAGTCTTCTCGACTAACGGCACAACACGCGGCACATTCGATACGTCAAATGATTTCTACTTTGGCAACGGTGTCTCCGCGGCCGCGCCAAATAATTTCACCATCCAGGGTACAGCCAGCACCACAACCGCCGTCGCCGGTGGATCAATCATCATACAAGGCGGTAATGCGACCGTAGGAAATGCTAATGGAGGCAGTATCACGGTAGCAGGCGGCACGGGCTTTGGCACGGGTGTAATGGGTTCTGTGGTGCTGGCGACACCTACATTCCAGACGGCAGGCGCCCAGAACTGTAGCTCTAACTGCAATATTACCCAGGCAAGCATCGATGGTAACGGCGCTGTAATCGTAAACGCCACTGCCGCATCACTAACCGTGACCTTATCTAATCCAACGATAACAACTGCAGGCAAGATTGTATATGTTACCGCCGCTAACGGGTCAAACGACTTTACTCTATCCGTTAACGGCGGTGGAACTGGCAATCTGATTGCTATGCGTCAAAACACCACTGCTACAATGATCTGGAGCGGAACAGCCTGGACGGCAGCGGGAGCTTCTAGCTCAACTACATTACAGGCAGCATACAACAACACATTGACAAGCGCAGGAGGTGCAGAGCTCGTAGTTAGTAACGGCACCAACGCAAATGGCCTTACGATACGCGATAGCTCCAGCAACCCTGTCAACGGCATCCTTTTAGAAGTGCAAAACTCCTCTGCAGCTGAGCTCTTCTCGGTAAATGACAGTGTTACTGAGTACGCATCAAACGGTGGCGCCGAAAATACATTTGGTACCGAGTGGGCTGGCATAAACGGTGCAACTGTTACGCGAAATACCAATACGACATATATTGCCAACGGCACGGGATCGGTTTCGATCGCAACCAGCACGACTGCTAACTCAGGCGCACGCAATACACTTAGTACAACGTTAACGCCAAATCTGACGTACAATGTATCGTTCGCTGCCCGTCTTACTATAGGCAGCGCTGCATTCACAAACCTCAATGTCTATTATTCAGTCGATGGTACAACCGAATCAGTAGCCTGTAGTAATTACAGCACCCAAGCCGTAAATACCAGCATCTGGACCAAGATCAACTGTACCTTCACTGCCCCCACTTCGGGCCTGACATCAAGTAATGCAGTCTTTATCCAGCAAACTTCGGGCGGAACGGCGCGTACATTCTATGTAGATAACTTTAGTGTCACAGTAAGTGGAAACATAAACTACGCCACCGACGGTGGCGTAGATAATGGAGCAAGCTTCAGCACGAACTGGACCTCAGTTGGGGGGGCGACAGTAACCCGCAGCACCACAGTGGGGAATGACACAAGTGACAGCGCACAGGTTGTAACAACTGGAGCAAACCAGGGTGTACGTAACCTACTGTCTATCAATCCCTTCACCAGCACGCTTTACCTAGTCACCGCTTACGTCGCGAGCAGCACTTCAGGGTTTAACTCCTTCACTGTGCAATATTCGCGAGATGGCGGGAGCCACTTTGTCAGCTGCGTTGATTACAACACACAGACTGTCTCATCCTCACTTACCGCTTTCACTGAAATCACCTGCTATATCACCACAGACGGCACGGCTGCAACTAGCCCATATGTCTACTTCACACAGACAGATGCTACAGGACGCACATTCTACGTAGACACATTCTCGATGACATTATCGAATAATACAGTTCCTGACGTCGCAATCGGCGGTGGCGCATATGGCGGGCCGGTAACCTTACTTACCCTAGACCGTGCAGCCTCTGCTCCGATTGCGGCTAACAATAATGCACTACTTGGGTCGATGTACTATGACACCACCCTCGGCAAACTACAGTGTTATGAAGCTAGCGGCTGGGGCGCATGCGGTTCCAGCCCAGACAATATCATCACGATATCACCTGAGTATACAAATGCCGTTTTGCATGGTACGGGCGTCGGCACTATGACCTCTGACATATGCTCCGGTGCATTACATATCAATGACGGTACTTCCAGCCAGCCGACTATCTGCGGGAGTGCTGAAACCTACAACTTCTATAAATGGACTTCACCGCAAGCCACCTCGCAGACATACAGCATATATGTTACCTATCAATTGCCGGATACATTCAAAACCTTCTCTTCCGGCCAAACGTCACTCATGGGTCGTACTGATAGCACAAATTCGACTGTTCAATATACTGTCTACCGTAACGACACGAGCACCGGCTTAACACAGTGTGGTTCGACAGTGGCCGTGTCGACAGGCTCCGTGTCGTCTTGGCAAACCGGTACTGCAACTGGTGCTGCTGATCCGTCGACCTGTGGGTTTGTCGCTGGGGACAGTATTGTCTTCAAGATTGACGTCATCGCCAGCCAGAACGCTAATGCTTACGTCGGTAATCTGGGCTTTACCTTCACGAATAAATAATTCTTGTTCAGCAACGATTCAAGTGGTTATGGTAAAATATCTGTTAAGAATTGCTGGTAGATGAGGGGTAATAAGGCGGCATGGGCGAACCTATACAACGACCGTTTAGACGACGTGACGCGGTGTCTGTACGACGGTCAGAACCTTCGTATCAGAGTATCACGCTGCACTTTAGCCTGCCAGCCATTCGCTTCCCGCACTTGCATTTGAACATACATATTCGCCGCTGGCTGTTGCTCAGCCGCGATCTAAGAGTTCGAATTTTACTCGTGCTCATCGTGTTAGTATTGCTGGCTACCGAATTAATCACCAATATCCTGCCTTACTTGACCCCACGCGGCTATGCGCTTGGCGCAGCCGCATCCTTGTTGAGCCCTAGCGATCAGTACATGGCTAGCAAACTCGTGCATAACAGTCAGAAGCAGCGGTTCATATTCAATGGCGGCTATGTGTCCACGCCAGCTGGAGGCGGTGAAAATGCGCTAGGCCCCCAGATAACTGCCAATGCTCCCCAGGATGCCAGTCAAGGCATAACAGTAACTGATCCTACAAGCGGCATTGATTTTACGGCAACAGCGAGATATCGGTTGGCCCAAGGGCAGCAGGATGGTAATCGTATCGTCTATCCCCTCATTGATGCCAGCGGATGGGCTGTTTACAGCATGCACGCCATTGGAGTGAAGGAAGATGTGCTCCTCACTAAAGCCCCAAGCAATGATCTAACACTTACCTACACGCTTGGCCTCGGTAACACACTCGCCGCCCGACTAGACGCCAATGGTAACCTTGGGGTTTATGGTAATACACTGCTCGACGGTAACATCGCGACAGCTACAAGCAAAGACGCGGTGCTGCTTCAGCAAGCCCGCCAACATGGTCCAAAAAACACACTGCTTTTCACCATGCCTAGGCCAACGATCCACGAATTGCATCGCGGCGCAACTGTACCAACAGCTGTGTATACCATTAATGGCAACCAGTTAGATGTGCATGTGACTGGCTTAACACATGCTAACTATCCACTGACAATCGACCCCAGTATATATGTAGTAACCGCTCAACAATTCATGCAGGGCAACAACGAAACGAACATCGATTTTGACGTTGCCGACAAATTGATCGAGAAAGGCTTCACTACCGGGGCCCGGTTTAATAGCTGGAATGCTGCGACAAATTTGAATGCCAACACTTGGCGGCAAGGCGTGGCAGTAGCTGGTGGATATATTTACACTGTGGGAGGAATCAATGCAGTAGGCGGTAAAGTGAGCTACACCACGCCAGGTGCTAGCACATTCAACGTGCCAACCGGCATCACGTCCATCACGGTCAAAATGTGGGGCGGTGGCGGCGGTGGGGGTGGCGGTGGCCGTAACGCAGCCAACGCTGGAGGAGCTGGTGGAGGAGCTGGTTTCACCCAGGCGACTATAACGGTAACCCCAGGCGAAACGCTTAACGTTAATACTGGCGGCGGAGGAAGTGCCGGTAATGGTAGCGCCCGATCTGGTCAGGGTGGCGGCGGCGGCGGCTATTCCGACGTTAATCGTAGCGGCACTGAATTGATTACTGCAGCTGGCGGTGGGGGTGGCGGTGGCGGTGCAGAAATTTCGGGTAACGGCGCCGGCGACAGTGGCTTTGCAGGAGGTGGCACTACAGGCAGTGGTGGCACTAGCTTGGACGGCAGCGGAGGCACCCCTACTGCGGGTGGCACAGCTGGTAGCGGTGGTGGTAACAGCGGCTCTGGCGGTAGTTCACTGCAAGGTGGCGCGGGTGGAGATGGGCGAAGTGGCGCTGGCGCCGATGGTGGGGGTGGCGCGGGTGGCACTGTAGGAGGTGGCAACGGTGGTAATAACGACTTAAACAACTACTACGCAGGTGGGGGTGGGGGTGGGGGTGGCTATTTTGGTGGGGGTAGCGGATCGGGATCAGCAGTTAACAATGCAGGTGGGGGTGGGGGTGGGGGTTCGAGTCTTACTACCGGAACTGCTACGACTGATACCGGTGGCAGCGGCCAGACGCCTGGTAACTCTTCTGATCCTGATATAGGTTCAGCTGGTCAGGGTGGCGGTGGCGGTGCCCGTCGTGCAGCCGGTACGGCTGGCACAGGTGGTTTGGTTATCATTAGCTACACTTCCACACCAACTGCATTAAATACAGTTAACTGGGCTCAGTTCAGCACCACCGACGGAAGCATCACAAGCCCAAACCCTGGCAACGGAGCCTGCACCGGCTGGTGCACTAATACGGCATACAACCTACCAACCTCACTGAACAACCTTTCTCTTATTGCCTACAACGGTTTCCTATACGCTATCGGTGGCGAAGATAGCAGCTGCATAACCGGCAATAGTACCGGAGACAGCGGCGTTTGCAATACCGTATACATCGCCAAGCTAGGTGCTAACGGCGAGCCACAGTTATGGAGCCCGACGAGCACCGATCAAACCACCTGGACATATTGGTATAAGGACGCCGGCCTAAGTAACCCGCGCAGCTACACCGCTGCCGTGGCATATAATAACCGCATGTACTTACTGGGCGGCAAGACCAGCAGCGGCGGCACGGCTTCGATTGTCAACACCGCACAGGTAGCTAACATTAATCCAACCGGCCGATTAGGTAGCTGGACAACGACGGCCAGCCTCCCTTATAACGTATACGGCGAAGGTGTCCAGGTCTACAACGGTTATGTGTATATTATAGGCGGTGACAGTACAGTCGGTGGCTCGCCGCTTGCTTCTGTCTATTACATCAAGATCAAAAGCGACGGCACGCTCAACGACTGGATTCAGACTAGGAGCTTTGCTACCGCCAGGTTCACAAATGGCGGTAACTTTAGTGCTGTTTGGGGAGGGTATATTTACCTGAGCGGCGGATGTTCAGCAGTAAATGGGAGCGGTTACTGCACAACGGTTGATTCAGACACTCAGTTAGCTAGCATCAACGCAGACGGCAGTCTGGATATATGGAATAACAATGCTAGCGTTTCCGATAGCCGTATGGCCCATAACATTGTAACCTGGCGTGATTATATTTATGAACTCGGCGGGTGCAGCAGCCAGAACACGTCAACGGGTAATTGTATAACTGGCCTCAACACAGTCAACTACAGCGCAATCAATCAAGATGGCGATGCTTCTACTGTCAACACGTCTGTGGCTAGCGGTACTGCGCCATGCTCTGGTGGCAGCCCATACAACTGCAACCTCCCACCTATCGGCACCGGTTCCGGGCAGATCGGGCAGATCCTGAATCCCACAGCCATCATGAATGGTTACTTGTACGTGATGGGAGGCTGCCGTGCGACAACCGGCGACCCATGTGGCAGTGTGTCAGCAAACACAGCTTACGCTGCCATATCAAGCACCGGTACCCTAACAGTGCCAGCAAATTGTACAACTGACGGTAACACACTTGTCGGCGCATGGTGCGTCGATAGTACTCATGCCATTGGCAGCGGGGTCGCAGCTGCCGGTACCGCAATTTTCAATGGCCGAATATACTTGGTTGGCGGTTTCACCACCGGAACAAACATATACTACAATTCAGTTAATAGCGACGGTAGCCTGGGTGGGGCGTGGAACAGCGTCACGTTGACCAGCGTAGGTGCCCAAGCTACCTTAACCTACCCATACGCCTATACCCGGGCAAACCCCAGTGCAGCCGGTACCAACCCTGGGAATTTATACATTCTAGGCGGCTGTACGGACGGAACTGTTGGTTGTTCTAACTATTCAAATAGTGTTTACAAATGCAATATTAGTACATCCGGCGTGCCGGGCGGCTGCTCAACGACCGGGCAGCTGCAAATTAACAACGCTACTGATCCAAATAACGGCAATGCAGATTGCGGGTCAGGACTTGGTGCTGCTGCTGGTACTGTGTATGCCAACTATATTTACCTTATCGGCGGCCTGACACCAAACTGTACAGACTTGACTACCCTTAGGTACGCAAAAATTGATAACAATAACAACATAGTCGCAGTTAGCGGCACTACTTGGATACAGTCGCCGGTCCAGACAAATGTGGGGCGCCGCCGTGGTGCCGCCTTCGGTTATAACGGTTACCTGTACGTGGTTGGTGGATATGACGCTGGCAGTGGCCTACTGAACGATATCGAATTCGCTAAAATCAACGTCAGCGATGGTAGCATTAACGCAGGTGGGACAAATTTATTTAACACCTCGTCGGTAACGCTTGACCAGCGACGTTGGGGATTAAGTGTGCCCGTATCGAATTCATTTGCTTATGTTATCGGCGGCTGCGTAAGCGGCAACGCGCCGACTTGTAACACCGGCGGGTCGGATGCTACTATCACGACCTTCCAGATATATAACAATGACAGTGGCTCACCGGCCGGCTATAGCACTTCAGCTAATACCTACGGCACTAGCGCCAGCCGGTTAGGAGCCGGCAGTACCATCTTAAATGGCTACATTTACGTAGCCGGCGGGTGCACAAGCACCACTGACTGTTCAACGGCCATTAGTGACGTATCTTACGCAGCAATCGATGCGGACGGAAAAATTGGAACCTGGGCAAGCACAACCGCTGCTCTGCCAGCAGTCGCTACTTGGGGGAAACTGCTCAGTGCGGGGGGATCGCTCTATTTTATTGGCGGGCAGAATTCCGGCGGCACAGCCCAAACAGCGGTGTACTACGCAACGCCGTCATCTGGCAACATCACAACTTGGGGTACTACAACGAATGGCCTGCCAGCCGCTAGAACGAAATTTGGGGCCGCAGCTTGGAATAATCGTCTATATGTTTTAGGTGGCGGGGGCAGTGGAACCGGTTGCGCCAGTGGTGTCTGTAATACAGTTTACGTGAGCCCTCAGTTAAATTCAGGCGGGAACATTACGTCAGCCTGGTCAACTACAAGCACGTCATTTAATGTCGATCGTAGCGACTTAACGGCTATAACTTACGCCAATAACATCTATATTCTGGGCGGTTACGATGGCGCAAACTACCTAAGCGACGTCCAATTCGCACAGATAAGTACCTCTAATGGATCGATTGGCGGCTGGACTTACACCACCAACCTGCCGACAGTGCTCATTGATTCAAGCGGATTCGCCGTCAATGGTTATATCTACCTCATAGGCGGCCGTACGGCAGCTACAACATGCGCTCCAGTAACCCTGGCCGCCCCAGTCAGTGCCAACACAACAATTGTCAGTGGCAACAATCCAACCGGTGTGGGTGGGTGGTACCAGACTAACGCCGCATATAGCGGTAACCGCTATGGTGATACCGCCGACTACTATCAAGGTAAAGCCTACGTGCTTGGTGGAGGCTGCGGCAGTACACTAACGTACGCCAGCCCGGTTACTCAGCAGACATCGCTATTGACCCAGCCCCAAGTGGCACAGTACTCTATCATGATTGATACGAGTAGCGACGTTTTTCCGAATGAATGGCTGATCAACGGCCTCGATAACTCCATCGGTGCCGAATGGCAGCTAACGTACGAATCTATGACCAATGTGTCGACATCATGTACCTCACCAGCTATGACCACATGGGGGCAGACTACTAACTTCGGCAATGTCGCACTAGGAACACCAGAGCCATATTATGTGCTTAATGGCAGCGGCACTAATATATTCTGCGGCCGGTTTTTCGACTTTTTTGTATCAATCGACAGCTCTCAAGCCTACGGCTATCCCGATGATGTATCGCGTGGGCCAACTATTACCGATCTAACATTGCAGTTTACTGCCGACCCCAGCAAACGACTGATGCACGGCCGTACGTTTACCGGTGGCCTGCAGCAACCTGACGACACGCCTTATTACAGTCATTAGGTCCTCGATTGATATACTTAGCGTATGGAACGAAGGCACCGACCCGAACCAGCGATACTCCGCACCCGATTAGCTCGTGGACCCGACGGCCGGCTGCGCGTTGTACCATACGACACTGATCAAGAGCCCCCATTACAGGCGGTATTTCGTATGCAATCACGGCCATCTAGCCCGGCAGAACCAGCTACGAAGCCAAAACGCTTAGACCGGCCGGCCAACATCGATATCACGATACGACTGCCGAAAGCCCACTTACCAAAATTGTTACGGCAACAGTTATCGATATTATTTCGCCAGTTTCGGCCGCTGCCTAGGACAATGTACGTCCTTACAGGTATCATCTTTGCTACTCTAGTTCTTTTAATACTGCATGATCACATGTTTGTGGCGGCTGGAGCTGATACAAGCAAGGTACCAGGCGCAGTGCGAGGAACACATACCATAGCAGGTCCCATACAAGGAACACCAAGTTTTACTACCCTGTTACCGAGCGGTAAAAGTATTCAATCCCTAGGTGGCTGGTATCGCATCAGCCCGCCGACAAGTAACCCAGTATACGCTTTTGCCGACATAGTAGGGTCAGTAGGCCTCGATGTGAGTGAACAACCGCTTCCCAGCAGCTGGCAACAGGACTCAGCCGAACAGGCTGCCAACCTCGCACAAGGCTTTGGGGCCAACGAGAAGTTGTCGGATGGCAATCTAGCTATCTACATCGGCACTTCATCGAAAGGCCCTCAATCGGTAATTTTTACCGAAGATAACCTACTCATACTTATCAAATCAACTGACGGACTCACCATTAACCAATGGGTTGCGTATATCAACTCACTCCATTAGTTAGCCTTGATATCATATATAGCCCACACAGCAGAGCATCCATTGCGGCCATCGAAGATAAGTTCTGCTATCAATTTGGAATCACACTGAACCTGGGCGATAGGTTGTGCTGAATGTAGGTTGATCTCGTGGTCAGGGTGAGAGGATTTGAACCTCCGATCTCAGGACCCCCAGCCCTGCGCTTTAGCCAAACTAAGCTACACCCTGTAATCTGATCGCAATGCGATAGGCTAAAAATGGCTGGAGGCCCGCGTGATTAACCTGCGTTTTCCCAGGTGGGTGCTCGCATTTGGTAACCCACGGGCTCCAAATATATAAAGCTCCCTAATGATTACATGTTCAGGTAATCATTTGCGTGACCTTCCAGTCACCAACCATTATACGCCCCTACAGCAGCAGCTGCAGGACCATTTGGTTCAGGCTATCTAACCATCCACCAAAGCCACCAAGCAATACCAGTGCAAAGATTATGTACATTCCATAAGGCTCAACCTGCCGCATCAGATCTTGCAACGCCTCAGGTGCAAAAGCAAAAAGCACTCTTGACCCGTCAAGCGGTGGAATTGGTATCAGGTTAAAGATAAACAAGAGCACATTGATCTCCAAAAATTGGGCAAGCGCATACCCGATGAAGGTATCTATACCAACAATGCGCAAAATAATAGACGCCACTACGGCGAGACCAAAATTTGATAATGGACCTGCTAGTGCAATAAGTGCCGCCCCCCATTCTCCAAAGCGCACACGATACGGGTTAAATGGTACGGGTTTTGCTGCCAAAATTGGTGCACGGAAGAGGATGTATGTGATAACCGGCAAGACAATGGTGTAGATCGGATCGATATGTCGCAAAGGGTTAAGGCTTATCCTCCCCTGTTCTTCAGCCGTCGTATCACCAAGCTGCAGGCCTACATACGCATGCATTGCTTCGTGTATGGTCATAGCAATTAAAAGTGAGACGACAAAGATAATAAGATCAACTGCTGAGAAGCCTACATTCATATGTGCTTAGTATAGCAGGACCATGATTGACTTACCTCTGGAAAACCGCTACAATAACACCTTAGTCTAATAGCATTAAGGGATTCGATATGCAAAAATGCGACATCACCGGCAAGGGTAAGCAGTACGGCAACAACGTTAGCTTCTCACAGCGCCATACCAAGCGAGTTTGGAAGCCAAATCTGCAGACCAAGAGGGTTACGATCAACGGCAAGAAGCTGACGCTGAAACTCAGCACTGAAGCCATACGGACAATGAAGAAAAAAGGCCTCTTGCTGGTCAAATAGCTTCATTATAGTTACGAAAAGCTCCTGACACCCAGCCAGGAGCTTTTTTATTTAGTGTGATGCACCCTATGTGATCAACGTGAAATGACTATAAGCTGCGTCGTATCAAGCACATCGCCGCGCTTAAAATGGAACTTATTTACCGTATCTTTCGGCTCCATTCCAAGGCCTTTCAAGGCTTGTTCTAGCGTCTGTTGCACAACTGGATACTGCAAGCCGTCATCGGCATAATG
Organism: Candidatus Saccharimonadales bacterium; assembly: GCA_025450135.1. Classification (GTDB taxonomy): domain Bacteria; phylum Patescibacteriota; class Saccharimonadia; order Saccharimonadales; family UBA4665; genus JANWHZ01. The sequence goes on along the minus strand of JANWHZ010000056.1, from coordinate 13,748 downwards.
CGTTGGAATGACAATTTTCGGCTCAATTTTCTTAATCACCTGCAGCGCCCCAATCGGGTCGAGCGTATAGCCATTGCCACCAACAGGCAAAACTAAGACATCAACCATGCCGATTGCCTCTAACTGGTCGTCACTTAAGCCAGGATATATATGGCCAGTGACAAGATAGCTCGTGTCGTCTGCTACGATTTTATACATAGTTGTAGCATGGCTTCCCTCAGGGTCAATGTGAGCACGTGCAGGCACCCCTACAATCGACAGGCCTGACACCTCATACTCGCCTGGACCGTCGATAAGTAGCTTCGGCTGTTCACCCGGCACACCATGAGGACCCGTAAACAACACTATATCGTCCGGCTTCGTGACTGGTTTGCCACCCAATTCAACCAAATTATCATCTACTACTAGCCTCACCCCTTTGCTTGAGAGAGCAACACAGTTGCCTCCGTTGTACTGTAAATCCATCGTTACTCCTTACCTTCTACCAAACCCTGCCGGTCAAATATAACTTGTGACTTTGCTTCAAGCACGTTCCCAAGAAAACGATCCCTTACTTGCTGCCGATACAGAAAATCGCTCAGTGTCATTACGGTATACCTTAGATCTTTACCTTCCTGCTTTTCCAATTCAGCTACATATTTTTGTACTGCGTTTGCGTTTGTATTTCCGACGATCAGAACATCTACGCCTGCACGTTCGTCGCGGGTCAATTGACCTGTGTAGAGCATTAGCTCAATGTTGCCGAGGCTTTTAAGGCTCTCCTGCTCGGCAGCGTTCGTCCCAGCCTTGGCAACATCCGCCTGCTGCCCCTTCCCAAATATTTGTCGAAGCGGCTCGTAGAATTCATACTGTTGATTCGCCTCGTAATACAGACGATTGTTCGTCGTGTCCGACACAATGATACCAATGTTCAATAAATTGGAGAGCTCACGCCGCACTGAATTTATTTGCTCATCAATTTTACGAGTAATTTCTCGGACATAGAAGGATCGGTTGGGGTTACTGAGGAATAACTGGAGAAGCTTGACTCTTGTTTTCGATCCAAGCAATTGTTCAATCATATCTGTATTGTACCAAATGTGGACTAAAAACCGCACTAGTGGCGCTGTAGAAATACCGATACGAGCTCAGTTGCTTGTTCAAGCTTACTACTTTCGCCGAGCCAGTGAATGTTCGGGTTGCGTCGAAACCATGTACGCTGCCGTTTCGCTAGACGCAGGTCATCGCGTACAAACCTACGCTTGGCTTCCTCTAGGTCAATCTCACCTTTTAAGAATGCTCCGACCGCTTTATATCCAGGCGCACGCAAGGCTTCAACGTCGCCATAGCGAGCTAATAGCGACTTCACTTCATCTATTAATCCAGCGGCAAACATTGCCTCCACTCTGTCCGTTATCCTCTGTTTGAGCTCAGGACGTGCAATACAGAGTCCTAAAACTAACGTATGAGAACGGGGTACGTTATGTTGCATTGGTGTATCGCCTCCTTCCAATAACCGCCTAAGGTGCCTTGGGTTTTGTGCGTTTCCGGGCAGCTGCAAGCCGGATTCCATTACACGTTTTTGGAGCTCCAGTACTGACAAGTTAAGAAGTTCAGCTCGTACGGAGGCGGCTGGCTTAGGTCTGAAAATATAATCGTACAAGAACGCGTCAATGTAGAGCCCAGTGCCGCCTACGATCAACGGGAGCTTGTTGCGGCTCGCTATTTCTGCAATTGTACGTTCCGCTAATTGTTGAAAGTCGTACGCCGTGAATTGGTCACCGGGCTTAACAACGTCAAAACCGTGGTGCGTAATGCCCTGCCTATCCTCCATTGTTGGTTTGGCAGTTCCTATATCCATACCGCGATACACGGTGCGCGAGTCAGCCGCAACAACCTCACCATTAAACTGTCTAGCAAGTTCGATCGCTAGTGCTGACTTGCCGCTGCCAGTCTCGCCAACGACAACAACTACAGCAGGCTCGTTTGGCTCAGATCCTCGGGATGCCATATGAGTTTTCCAATATCAACACGATACTCCTCGGAAACAGTTATACCTTCAGCTTCTAGCGCCGCCTTGTGCCCAGCCCAACCACCGGGGTAGCCGCTGGCAAGGCCGCCCTGCTTGTTCACGACACGCTGCCAAGGTAGCTTTGGGTCACCAAAATGCGCGATTCCCCCAACTATACGTGCGGCGCGGGCATTGCCACAAAATGCCGCAAGCTGGCCATATGTCACGACTCGCCCGTATGGAATCTGAGCAACTAGTGCTTCAACACGCATTCGAAAATTAGAGTCAACTTCATCCATTAGCCTGCCTCAGAGTGACGTTTTGCTGACGCGCGACTTAGCTTCATGAGCTACCGTCTTTAGAAACTCGTCAATGGTCATAGGTTTGTGCTCACCGCTTACTTCAAGGTCTTTCCGTACTCGAGGCACTAGTTCACCACCCGAAATCTCTTTTTCGCCGACTACAACCGTGTAAGGTATTTTCCAAAGTTCCGCAGTGCGTATCTTCTTTCCAACTGATTCATTTGTATTATCTACGACAACGCGGAGACCTAATTCGTCTGCCCGTCTCACAATCTTGTCGGCAAAATCAACCGTCACTTGTTCTTGATTTACCGTAATAAAGCGTACTTGTTCTGGCGCTAGCCAGACTGGAAACTTACCGGCCGTATGTTCAATGTAGACTGCCAAAAAACGTTCGATCGACCCTAGAAGCGCACAGTGAATCATGACTGGTCGTTTCATGGTACCGTCTTCGCCTGTATATTCGAGACCAAAACGCTCCGGCTGAACGAAATCGAGTTGCACAGTTGCTACTTGGTGCTCACGGCCGATCGCATCAGTGGCCATAAAGTCAATTTTCGGCCCATAGAAGGCAGCCTCACCTTCCTGTTCGAAATAGTTCATGTTATTGGCGATCACAGCTTCTTTAAGTTGCTTTTGCGCGCTCTCCCAGAGTTTCTTATCGCCCAGATAAGCATCGGAGTCGTCGCGATACGACAGCCGGACTCTCAGGGGCATTCCGACAGTTGCATAAAGCTCATTCGCAGCCGAAAGTAAAATTTCAATTTCAGCTTCAATCTGGTCACCTCTGAGAAATACATGGCAATCATCCTGCGTTATTGACCGCACACGGTTTAGACCGCCAAGTTCACCGGTCTTCTCGTCACGGTATACTGTGGTAGTCTCCAAGTAACGTACCGGTAATTCACGGTAAGAACGCGGCCTACTTGCATATATACGAGTATGGTGCGGACAGTTCATAGGCTTCAATACAAGCTGATCGCTCGTTTCTTGGCTCTTAACAAGGAATAACTCATCACCAAACTTTGCCCAATGCCCCGAAGCTTCATAAAGGTCCTTTTTTGTCATGTGCGGAATCCAGACTTTCTGGAAGCCATGGCGTAACCGTAGTTGATTCGAGAACGCCGCCAACTCTTCACGTAGCACCGTACCACGGGGAGTAAACATAGGCAGCCCTGATCCCACTAAGTCCGAAAAAACAAAAAGATCCAGCTCTTGACCAAGTTTGCGATGGTCGCGCTTCTTAGCTTCTTCCATCATAGCCAGATACTTCTTCAGCTCCTCTGGTGTTTCAAACGCTACGCCGTATACCCGCTGTAGTTGCTGTTTGGATTGGTCACCACGCCAATATGCGCCGCTTACCTTGGATAGCGTAAAAGCGTCAGGGTTAATCTCATGTGCATCTTGCACGTGACCTCCGCGGCATAGATCGACGAAGGTGCCTGAAATGTAGAAAGTTAGCTGTTTGCCGTCCTGCGCGAAGTCATCGATTAGCTCAAGCTTATATGGGTTCCAGGCAAACTCCTTACGCGCCTCCTCAGGAGTCACTTCCCGGCGCTCAAACTTACCCCAGGTCTTAAGAATCTCACGCATCCGTTGCTCTATTTTCGGCAAGTCCTCGTCGGTAATGGGAGCTGGCGTATCAAAATCTTCGTAAAATCCGTTCTCAATGGCTGGCCCGGTAGTATTTTTCGTGCCAGGGTACATCTCTAAAACAGTTGTAGCTAAGAGATGTGACAAACTGTGGCGTATCCCCTCAACATGCGAGACCTGAGTAGCTTTGCTCATAATCGCTCCTTATTACTTATAAAACAAAAAGACGCGGGTTAATCGATTCTATACTCTCGCAGGGCATACAATCGAGTTTACTCGCGTCTCGGGCCCAGATACGTGTTCTGGGTGGTTCCACCGGACTTCCCGCCTTATCGGCGGACACTTATGATAGTACGTTATCGCACGTCTAACTCCCACGGAGCTCAGTGGTTGGTGGGGCCACGTCACTGCTCAAGATGAGATTATATCTGGTTACCTCAGGAAAATCTATTTGATCTGTCTTAAAAGAAACCCGCTCTGTCGTCGACAGAGCTATAACACATCGCAAAACTTCACCTACATGCTAATATAATGCAGTTGGTACGATATGGCTAGTACTTTTATATTGTTCTTTGTACAGCAGCAAATGTGGATAAAGAACGAGCCATAATATCATATGTGATTTATACCGTCGACACTCAACTCCACTAGTGTGCAAACAATGCACAAGTGGACGCTATAAATATACATAAAAACGGCTCGGGTAAAAATGCCGCCACCGTCTTTTTTAACCTTGTTCCTTGTGAGCCGAAGTTTGCGGCATTCATATAGAAGAAGGACCGGATATGTTCCGGTCCTTCTTCTATGGTGGGTGATGAGGGGCTCGAACCCCCGACCTCGTCCACGTCAAGGACGCGCTCTAGCCAACTGAGCTAATCACCCGCTCCAATGAATACCTAATATAGCGCATTTACCCCTGAAAAACAAGGTCGCTCGGGCTATACCTAAGTATTGACTATTATATGTGCTTATGTTTTTACTTGACTTACAGTGCCTACACCGGTATCATGGGTTGGTTAACTTAGGGAGTTTTGTGAACAACACTTCAAGTGTTCTTGACGGATTTCCGTTGTTCTACGAAGAGTTAGCGTTCTTCCCGCGGCCACTGCGCAAAGTTAGGCGTAGCCGTCAGGCTAAATCATAGCTGTCAGGCCGCGTTCCGCCCCACCGGGTGCATCAAGCAACTGGTGGGGTTTTCTTTTTCAGCGAGTTTAAACAGCTTTTCCACTAGTATTTTATACAGGGCTATGACAATATGTAGCCATGGTATGCATATACTGCGGCAAACAAACGGAGGTTATCAATACTCGTCTTCAGAAGCGTCGAAACTCGATTTGGCGACGGCGACACTGTAGAGCCTGCAATGCCGTATTTACATCTATCGAGCAAGTAGCGTACGACTTATCTCTTGGCTTTGAGGATAGAACGTCACGTATCGTACCATTTGCGCGTGACCGGCTATTTATAAGCCTGTATGAAGCATGTGGACACCGTCAGCACGCTAGTAGCGATGCCACCGACCTTACCGACACTGTTATACGTAAGTTATTAGACAACACTGTGCACAATGGCATCGTAAAGCGCGCCGATCTGATCCGGCTCGCAAGCGACACCCTTCGTACATTTGATGCTGCTGCCCATACCCACTACACTGCCTATCATCACTTATAACGATGAGGGCGGCCTCTTGTCGGTAGCGACGGCTTTTTCAGTGACATCAAATTTGTCCATATACTTCCCTAACGCCAAGCGAGTTTGCGAGTAAAACGCAGCAAACGAATGGTACGTCAGGGTAGTAATAGGAAGGTATACCCACTGAGCGATCATAAACAAACTACGATGGCGCTTGTAGCGTTCCGGCTTCGGCGGTAATGTCTTTAGACATAGATATATAGTCACTAAGCCACCAAGCAGCGCAAACGTCTGAATCCGACTCACGATGTTAGGCAACTGGTTCGCTGCCAAACTATGAGAATCAAAAAGCACCGGGATGAACCCGCCAATAAGAGTTAGGACTGGCGCTACCGCCCAGGTGACATGCCCTTCTATGAGACGCAGCGTCTTAGCTAAAAGATCCATACGAGGCACTTTATTCTTATGGAAATAGCCTCTGTCGATCACATAAGCAATATCTGAGGCGCCATACGTCCACCTTCGAAGCTGGACAAACTGCGCTTTCAACGTACGTCTATACGAATCGGTAAGTACCGCATCCTGGTAGATGGGCACGTGCAACGGATAAACAAAGTAGCGCCCGTCAAATGCAAAGTACGATCGCCAGAATTGATGACCATCTTCGACAATAGTGCGGGTGCTCCAGAAATCAGTCTTAATTAACGAAGCCATGCCCTGGGCATGCGACGAGAAATTACGCATTGCGTGGGGTCTCATCGATAGCACGATGTTATAAATAGAATTGCCGGTCGCCAATACGCGCATCGGAGCTGGCGCGTCCCAGATGTTATTGGTGTACATACTTATCGGCTGGAATGCAGCTCGCACTGGATCTGGACAAACTGCATATGAATAGCTCAGGCACGCTAGGTATCCCTTGTCAGGGTGGTTATCGGAATCCAGTGTCGTAACGATAACTCGGAGTGGATCGATGTTGTTCTGCTCCAGAAAAGCTTGCAATTTTCGCGCAGCATAGGTAATGTTGCCGCCTTTACCAATGATCTCATGTGGCATGCCGTATGGGTGTTTTATCGCTTCGGCGTAGAAAAATTTATCACCATATAGCCTAATCAGCTCCTCGGCTTGCTTCTCGACGCGTTTACCGCCTCGTTCTTCATATGCAAGTATTAATATGACGTGATCCATAGGGTAGTTTGAGGCCACGATAGATTGGATAGTCGGTTCTAGAACTTCCCGGCTTTCGTTATAGGTCGCGACAATAACTGCGTGATATAGCTGGCTTGGTTTCAGCTGTAAATCGCCGTTACTGTAGCGTTTCAACTGCTTAAGATGCCAATCGGGTCGCACCATTGCCACATCACCTACTTTGCCGCTTTCTAGTTCTCTCGATAGCTCAAGCCAATTTAATCGTTGGTTCCGGCGCATAACGCTGTACCCGTGCAACGAACGGCTAGCCACCGCTATGGCACGGGTCAAATATATGAATATATACATGAGTACAAAAAACGCTGCCAAAGTTGTATTGATCGCGCTCAGAATAAACGGCAATACAATCATAGAAACGCTTAAGCACCATGGCAGAATTTCGAAGAATCGATAGTGCCCTCTCCGGGCTGCAGGCTCAGGGATCTCAAGATCGGTCATCGCAGCACTAAGAGTGCATTACTCACAACAAGTGCAAGCACAAGCAGCAGTGTACCTAGCGATAGTACAACCGCCGCTAGCTGTCTATGGATTAAATAGATCCGAAAGCTCAGCACCGTATGGAAGACCAGCACCAAGATCCCAAATAAGATAAATCCATAGAGCTCACTACTGCTGCCACTTTTAAATGCGTCCACGGTGACATTCGCTCGATATTGGACGATATAGCTGCTGTGCGAAGCGTCGAGTCTAAGGAGTGTTAAGATGGCCAACAACAGGGTTAAAAATACATTAATGCTATTAAGTAGCATGAGAAACCGGTCATGTAAATATTGCTTTGGGATAGTCATGTTCACGCTTTATTGTAGCATCGGGATGGTGCGGGTGGCGGGAGTCGAACCCGCGTTTCAGCCTTGGGAAGGCTACATAATGGCCGTTATACGACACCCGCTTGGGTATGAGCAAGTATGGAGCCACCTCGGGGATTCGAACCCCGGACCCCCGCTTTACGAAAGCGATGCTCTAGCCAGCTGAGCTAAGGTGGCATTCACAGAAAGCGTTCATAATTATAACAGATGTCGACCGTAGCAGCCCACTAACTCTGGAAACTAGCAATAGAACATATGATCGTGCGCCGCCTGAATCTTCTGGTGGACTTCGTCATATTCACTACGCTGATTCAATATTGGGTAAGCACAATACAGCGAAAATCGATAATGTCTGAGTAGCTCATCAAAAACCTGCTCGAGTTGCAGCATTGCGACAAGATTCTTTTGTTGCCGCAGCAGTGCCGCCATTTCACCAAAAATACGTACCGAGCGTCTGGAACTCAAGACCAAATGTCTACTAAGCATTGCCGTAAGTACGTTCAGCTGCTGAGTATCAATCTCCCTGCCATATAATAGCCCCGACAGAAGCTCTTCGGCGTCGTAGGTAATATAGCAACCACTAGCCAATAAATTGCTTATATCAATCCCGAGCCTCCGCAGACCCTTTTGCAGTGCGATAAGCTTTCCGGGGGTTGCAATGACAATGCACATTTCATTGCGTCGTAGGCCGCTATATATATACTCCAACGCACAAACACCGAGTTTTGTTTCATCCGTATAGAACTGAGCTACATGACCACGCATTGGCTTGCTAAACCACGGGGCAAGCGTCTGCTCTTCTAACTTTTGGGCTGTTTGAACCATGTGCCTTATCGTAGCGAGAGTAGCGAGTCATGTAAGTAAGGATTCCTACACACCACGTTTGGTGCTCAATCCCATTTTTTACTGAGGTCAGGGAGAATTTGAACAATTTTTTTAATCATTTCCGTTTGCCTATCCTGCGTAGTAGCCAAATATGTTAGTGTTTCGTGATCGGCTTCCGCCTTTGCCTCGTTCTGCGCCTGCGTTTTGTTCTGACTACGTTGCAGAGCTGGGAGGGCCCACCATTGAATCCAGCTGCCTGAAATAACACCCAGCGTAATTTTTATCGATTCGGGAGCTGGCATTACAAGCAACGGTACCGTTAACGCGATATCAAAAAGTAGAACTGAGCCGAGAATATGATTCGTAACCCATTCAAGTATCGCATCATTATAATAGTGCAATTTGTTAATACGTTTCTTGGTCTGCCGTTCTTCACGAAGTAGTTCATTAGGGTTATGAACATGCTTATGTGGTGGAATACTCATTCCGTAACTTTTAGCTCCCATTAGGCCTTCCGCTCCGGCTGGCTACTATTTTGTATACCGATCGCTGAAATAACACCGCCAGCTACAAGTAGTGCCACCATCAGTATTAGTCCTCGTCTAAAACCAACAAGCGTTACGGTTGAGCCCGTAATTATACCGATAGTTGCAACCGCTATAAGGCCGGATATCCTGGCAACGGCATTATTAATTGCAGAGCCTACTCCGGACTGACGGCTATCAATTGAACCAAGTATCGCGCTAGTCAGAGGCGATACAGTTACTGACAAACCTAGACCAAACAATAGAACACCGGGTAAAAGCTCAAGTGCGTAATTAATAGGGGTTTGTATTCGCAACATATATAGGAAGCCTGCTGCCGCTACTAATGGTCCACTCGCCATAAAGAACCGAGGTCCATACTTTGAGCTCAGCGCACCTATACGCGGTGATAAAAGAAACATGATCATTGTAACTGGCAAGAGCGCAAGGCCTGCTGCAATGGCACTATATCCTTCTACTTGTTGAAGAAACACCACCACCAGAAAGCTGGATACTGACAAAGCTGCATAAATTACCATGGTCGCTGCATTACCTACCCCGAAGTTACGAATCTTAAATAACTTGAGTGGGAGCATCGGATACTTAGTGTAGTGCTCATACCAAATAAAGGCACCAAACGCTAAGATTCCACAAAGCAGTGGCATATATATTATCGGGCTTGTCCAGCCATATCGGCTTTCTTCAATCAAAGCAAATACAAATCCGCCAAGTCCAACGGCACCCAAGAATGCGCCAAGTAGATCGACTTTTGTTGTGGCTCGCGCCTGATCGTGTTGTTTTAGGAGTGTGAGAAGATATAGTGCTACTGCGATAGGAAAGACGTTAACGGCGAAAATGAGTCTCCAGGAGAATGAATCGACTAGAAGGCCTCCCGCTAACGGGCCAACGATAAACGCTATGCCAGTCCAGGCGGTCCATTGTCCTACTGCCTTACCCTGCGTACGTGATGAGAAAGTTGACATAATAAGTGCCAACGAGCTAGGAACTAACAAGGCGCCGGCAGCACCCTGCAGAGCACGCGCAAAAACCAGAAACAGCCCGCTGGGCGAAATCATGCATATAAGCGATGCAGCACCAAAGCCCAAGAGCCCCCATTGCAAGATACGCTTCCGACCAAAGAGGTCAGATAATGAGCCTGCTATAAGAATCAATGCCCCCAGGGTGATAAGATAGGCATCAACCACCCATTGCTGCAGCGCAATAGTACCCCCGAGCTCCCGCATAATAGCCGGGAGTGCAACATTCACAATTGAGCCATCTAAAAATGCGACAAAGGACGCTAAAATACTTATCCATAATACCAGTTGGTATTGAGGCTTCACCTCTTTAGTTGTCATTGCTCTTACTCATAAGGCCTATGGAAGTTAACATTTACCTTAATCCAGTGTCTACCGATAGGTTATATGTATTCTGCCCTGCTTTGACATCAACTTGACCGCTAGCACCAACGCTTAGCCCAACTTGGGGTACCAAGACGAGTTTGTAATGACCTGGCTGTAAAGCAAAAGAGTATCGACCTGTGCCATCAGTTTTAGATGTTGCAACTATATTACCGGAAGTACTTAGCACTTCGATGGTATGGTTAGTAATTGAACGCTCGCAAGATACGTCTGGCCGGCAAATAGGAGCGATTGGCCCTTCAGTAACAGTGCCAGTTAGCGCTGCCGTTGAAATATCGCTCTGCCGCATACCTAACTTGGTCTCGTAGACTTGCCAGCCAATGAGACCCGACGCAGCAACAATCGCTACAAGTAATATAAGAGCTAACGACGAGAAGCCACTCTGCTTACATTTCATACTTTGATAGTGCACTGGTAAGTTACAAATGTCAAAACCCCCTAGCTACCTGCTTGGCAATCTTTAAAGTCTTATAGTATTTGCGAGTTGGTTGATTTTATATGACGCTTTCTAATCACGATACGATGCGTGTAACAGTACACAATCGAATAATTTGTTTTATAAGAAATCAAATACCTTGCCTACGGCAGGTCGTGGCTTACACTATCTGGAACTACTGTGCCAATACGGTTTACATTGGCAAAGTTTCGTAGACGCGAACAGCGCCTTCGGGTTCATCCAAAACTGGGCAACCTTTAGCCATTTCGGCTGCTTCTTCCACGCTGTTAGCCTTGACGATTGTGTACCCGGTGGCTGGACAGTTTTCAATTGTAGCAATGCCGCTCTTTTCGACTGCCTTACCACCACCATTGAAGGGGTTGCCGGCATCAACTAGGTTTTCGCCCAGGCCGCCAAACCACGCTCCCCATGCTGCCTTAGACGCTTCAGCCGACACGCCTTCTTGAGTGCCGTTATTGTAATAGATGAATACGTAGTTTTTCATTCGCATCCCTTTCTGCTCTTACGAGCGTCGTTAATTATCCTTCCCCAGATTAGTAATATAGTTCTCCAGGGTTTCTTTATCATTTCCCCATTCGGTGTGGTATTGAGTTAACCAATCCCGAACATCACCAAGTGATTTACGGTTCAGCGCCACGAAGTTCGTGCGGCCGACTTTCTTACGCTGAATTAGCTGTGCGGCCTCAAGTACTAGAATGTGTTTGTGAATGGCGGGCAGAGATAAGCTATACTCTTCCGCCAGCTGGCTCACAGTTGCCGGCCTAAATGCCAGTGTATTCAGTATGCCTCGTCGCTTGGGGTGTGCAAGAGCGTTAAAAGCGTAATCTAGATGTGGTGAGTCTACTGCTAATGTCATGATACTTAACCAATACGTTAAGTATATTAACATGGAGTAGCCTCGTCAAATAAAAGATAATCAAGAATCCTTACGCTTAGCAAACCGTAACATATGGTGATAGAAATCATTACACTAATTTGACCTCTGCCTAAAGCTGGCACGTTATAATTTCAATATGCTTCTGCTTACAATCAGTTTCGCGGCAGGTATTCTAACGATTCTTGCACCATGTGTGTTGCCAGTGTTGCCCGTTATTATTGGCGGGTCGGTTGGGTCTACGAGTAAAGATAAGGTTCGGCCATACATCATCGCTACTGCTCTGGCCACTTCTATTATCCTATTTACTTTGCTGCTAAAGGTCAGCTCGTGGCTCGTGAATCTATCGCCGAACGTGCTAGCCATTTTTTCAGGCGGCCTGATCTTACTACTTGGTGTCGTCTCTATCATTCCTGAATTATGGGAAAAGCTTGTGGTTGCACTTAACTGGCAAGCCATGTCACAGCGCTGGTTGGGCAACGGCGAGCGGAACAAAGACCGCTACATAGGGCCTATCTTAGTTGGGATTGCGCTTGGGCCGGTATTTGCCAGCTGCAGCCCAACATATGCTTTTATACTCGCATCAGTTCTGCCAAGAAGTTTCATCGCCGGCCTATTTTACCTTGTTGCATATAGTTTGGGCCTCGTTTTAACGCTCCTAGTTCTATCACTCGCTGGGAGGCGATATATCCGGCGTTTTGGGTGGGCAATCGATACACGCAGCTGGTTCAGACGGGGTATCGGTATACTCTTTGTCCTAGTCGGATTAGCAATCATTACAGGGCATCAGGTCACAGCCGAGACATGGATAGCCAACCATCTGCCATTTGACGAATCAAAAATTGAGCAAACGCTCCTTACTAATGACAGCCATCCACTTCTGAACGCACAGCCCGTCGCAAGCGACATTCTCAACGTACCTGCAACGCAAGCACCAGAGTTTCAGAGACTCAGTAACTGGATTAATAGCAAGCCTCTGACATTGGCGAGTTTGCGCGGAAAGGTAGTGCTGGTCGATTTCTGGACGTATTCTTGTATTAATTGTCTACGCACAGTTCCCTATCTTGAAAAATGGTACCAGGCCTACCAGGGAGACGGCCTAGTCATTGTTGGCGTCAATACACCGGAGTTTGCTTTTGAACATGATCCGAACAACGTCCGTGCTGCCGTCCGAGACCTTGGCATTACCTATCCAGTTACGCTCGACAACGACTACTTTACATGGAACGCTTACCAGAATAATTCCTGGCCAGCAGATTATTTGGTCGATAGAAATGGCTATCTTCGATATGTAGCACTGGGCGAAGGCGACTACGACAAAACCGAGTCAGCTATCCAGGCATTACTCGGACTAAACAGCCAACTACAAACACCCACATATAGGGTGCCGATCACAGCAAATCAAACACCTGAGACGTATTTTGGCATCGCCAGGCAGTCAGGGCTAAGCAGTACGGTTAGCTCTAAGCCAAATAGGGATGGTTCGTATCTATACACGGCAACCCCCGTGGACCGGCTCGAACCGAATACCTGGACACTCGGCGGTAATTGGACGGTCAGTCAGCAAGCCATTACCGCAGCTACAGACGGAGCAACATTGTCATTTAAATTCTCTTCCAAGGACGTCTATGCCGTTGCCACAGGCAATGGACAGAAAATGGCCGTCGGTCTGGAAGATAACTCAACTAACCAGTTTGGGGCAGATGCACCCATGGGCATGGCGACCATTGCCGCGTCACGTTTGTACCATATCGTATCGCTCAAGCAGTTTGGAGTGAACACAGTCACATTACACGTGCCTGTTGGTGTCTCGCTCTATACCTTTACATTCGGTAGCTAATCAAACAAGAAGACTTCTAGGAGAAGCTAAACATAAGTACCTTGGCGAAACGTAGGGTTCGGGTCTCTGAACTATGTATGACTCACCCCACGGTCGTCGTAACACATAACCGCGAATATAATGCCGAGCACAGTGTGCCCACCTGCGGTGGCAAAATCGCCTTTTGTCGTACTGATGTAGCCTAATAGCAAAAATGCCAGACCGGCAATTCCGCGCAGCCATGACAATTTCACGCCTAGATAATAGCACAAACGGTAAGAATTTTGGCGGGCCGT
>JANWHZ010000055.1 GCA_025450135.1 Candidatus Saccharimonadales bacterium | reverse complement strand
GGGTGTGTTAGTAGTGTCTGGGGTTGTGGTTGATATGAGACTAAAACTGGTAGTTTCTCGACGGTTCTGCACGAGTTTTCCACCGAGACTAGCCAGTCGTACACAGCGGGGAGCAGCGGTGTTATGCATATAAGCGCTCCTTGATGTCGGCAATCGCTTCGCGTAAGTCCGTATTGAAATTGACCTCTTTTTCTATCTTCTCAATGGAGTGTATAGCAGTCGTATGGTCCTTTCGTCCGAGCTCGTGGGCAATCTTCGGAAAACTTAAATGCAGTTCGCTGCGCAGCATATACATGGCAACCTGGCGGGGGACGACGATATCTTTGTCGCGTTTCGGGCCAAGCATATCTTCGAGTGGTATTTGAAAATGACGGGCAGTGCGTTCGATAACTTGTTTTGCGCTTAAGTGTTTTGGTCGTGTCTGGCGGCCGCCAAGCAGGCCAGTAACCACACCGAGCGATGGCTCTAACCCGCGCATCTCACAGAAAGCGAGCAACTGATTTAGGGCACCTTCTAGCTCTCGAACGTTGGTTGGAACATTGGTGGCGAGGTACTCGCTGACATCGCTCGGTAGTGTCACCCCGTGGCCTTGGGCTTTGGCTTGAAGAATAGCACAGCGGGTCTCAAAGTCAGGGTTCTGCATATCGATTGTCATCCCCCAGGCGAAGCGGCTGCGTAAGCGTTCTTCAAGTGTGGGGATGTCGCGCACTGGGCGGTCAGAACTTATGATGATCTGCTTGTTGGCTTGATGTAGTGTGTTAAATGTATGGAAAAACTCTTCTTGGATCTTCTCTTTGCCAGCAATGAACTGTATGTCGTCAACAATAAACACATCGGCACTTCGGTAGTGATTAGCGAAGTCGCTTGCTCTCTTAAAGCGGAGCGCATCAACGAATTCCTGTACGAACTGCTCGGTGGAAATATACAGCACTCGGGCTGATGGATTCTTTTGGAGGATAGCGTTGCCGGCCGCCTGCATCAAGTGTGTCTTGCCGATGCCGACGCCGCCATATAAGAACAGTGGGTTGTATTTAGTACCTGGCGTCTGGACGATAGATTGACAGGCTGCGAATGCTAGCTCGCTGCCGGCGCCGACGATAAACGTATCAAATATATATCGTTCATTTAAGCCCTGGCGGTAGGTGTGGGATACGGCGCTCCGACTCGGTGCTGTAGCGATAGGCTGGCTACTGTGATTTGTGGCGACACCTGTGGCGACAGATTGCAGCACTGGCTCATCGTCGATTCGTGGCTGTGTTGGCACGCTCTGTATCTTGAAGAGCACTTCTTTAGAATGGATGCCATTTTTTGCGAGCATATCGCGCAGGAGGTCGATATATTTGCGCTCCAGCTGCTGCTTAATGAAGACGTTCGGCACGCCAATAATGGCAATTTCGTTGTCGTGTCGGATTAGTGAGGTATGTTTAAACCACGTAACAAAATTGCCGCGGGATACTGATAGCTCGACTTCCCCCAACACTGCTTGCCATAGACCTTCCGCCGGCATACTGTATCTCCCTCTCAGGCGTTTGTATGGATAAACTATAGCGGACCAGGCGGAACTTTTCCACAAGTCGTGGAAAAATTACATCAGTGAATAGGCAATAGACAGACCCTAGTATTAGTTTATCCACAGAGGCAATTCTCATCTGAAAACCTGTGGAGAGTACGAGTGAATATGTGGAAAAACAAGCCGATGCGGTAGGGTAACTATTGTATATTTAACGACTATCCTAGGTACTCTCGTGATGAATTGTCATTAAGAATACAGTATCAACGCTTGCGCTACAAATGACGCCGTAGGTATCATACAAGTAATTCAACTTGGGTGGGGGAAGGCGATATCCCACCAGTGGCGACGAGACATAAGTCAGCACGAATTCCTCAGCTGCTTGGCTCTCTACGTCGGCGTCGCCCCGGCAGCGGAACTATGGCTTTCCTTGAGTTGAGCTTCCCTCGTGGGGCAGATAAATCTCCCTATGCCACAGAGCAGCTTCATATCCTACTTCAAAGTATCGCCTCAAGCCTATCAGCAGTTAGTAGTAGGTATTCGCTTGAAATTGTGTCAAATCAGGAAGGTGTTCGATATCTACTCGTCGTTCCTAAAAGCAGCGTACCCCATGTGCGTCGAAGTTTGATCGCCTATCTGCCGGGTATGACCGTGCGGCGGGTACCTGATTACGCAGCGGTTCTTACGTACCCGTCGGTGGGCGTGTCCGAATTCCAGTTAAAGTCGCTATTTGTGTTTCCTGTCCGCCGACAAATAGAGCTAGGCGAGCATGACCCTATGGCATACCTGACTGGATTCATGACACAACTCAATCCATCGGAATGTGTTGCCTTGCAAATTGTTGTCGCGCCGCTGGCGGGCAGACAGGCACGTAAGGTGCGCCGAAAGTCGCGGTACACTCTAGCGAATATAATGGCCGGCGAGCCACTTGTCTCTGGTACGAACAGCTCCCAGTCGCTATTTCATAGATTGACGCTCAATTTACCGCTCTTACTCATAGAACTTGTAGGTGAGGTCCTAGAGGCATTGGTGGCTGTTCCGCAGGTCAGAGCCGATGGACAGAGACAAGGTCGTGCGGTTGTTGCTCGTGACCCGTTAACACTTGATGAGGCAATCGCTGTCAAAACGAAGCTCGAGCAGCCGCTGTACGACGTGTCCCTGCGCGTGCTGGTGAGTTCAGCGTCGCTGCCAATGACTGTCCATCGAACCAATGATTTAGTAGCAGCGCTACGCGCATACTCGACTCCTCAGCAGGCAATTATTCCGTGTCCCGTCCGGCCACTCGGTGTCAGCCGTCAAAGCCGGCGCAGGATGGCTCGGTTTAGTGAACGGGCAATCTATCGGCATCGATTTAGCTACGGTATGGTGCTATCGGGCAGCGAATTAGCAGATTTGTATCACTTTCCGGATACAAAACGGGTACGGACAGACGGGCTGCTGTTCAGCCGCGTGCCTGAGCTGCCTGCCCCATTGTCAATGCGACGAAACATCGGCAGCCTCGACGTCATACTCGGCACAAACCACTATGCGGGCAGCGAATGCCCGATAGGGCAAACGTTGGCGCAGAGGCAAGGCCACACGTATATTATTGGCAAAACAGGCATGGGTAAGACGACGCTCCTGACGAGTGCGATTTATCAGGATATGGTGCAGGGGAGAGGCCTTGCAGTGCTTGATCCGCATGGTGACATGTACCGCGCACTTGTCGCAGCTGTTCCGCAGAACAGGATAGACGACGTCATTTTATTTGACCCGTCTGACCGAGATCATCCAATCGGACTCAACATACTCGATCCGGGGGTAGAGTTTGCTCGGGACGAAGATAAGCACGACTGGATCGCTTCAGCGGTACAATCGGTATTCGCAAAGCTTGCCGACGCCTCTTTCTGGGGGCCGCGCATGGAACATATCTTAAGAAATATTACCTTAACGGCTCTCACGCTCCCTGATCCAACGCTATATACCGTACAAAGGCTACTTACTGACCGTCGCTATCAGCGCCGGATTGCGAATAATCTGTCCGACCCGGTATTGCGACAGTTTTGGAAGAAGGAACTTGCGTTGTATGGCGACTTCCAGCTGGCCTCGATTGCGGCACCGTTAACGCATCGGCTCAGCCACTTTATAACTGCGACAATGAGCCGCAATATCCTTCTACAGCCTAAGACCACCGTCCGCCTGTCTGATGCCATCGATAAGGGCAAAATACTGCTCGCGAATCTCAGTAAAGGAGATATAGGCGAAGATCAAAGTACTTTCTTTGGCACGTTATTAACGTCGCTCATATGGATGGCTGCGTACCAACGGGCCAAGGTACCCGACCAGCAGCGGCCAGATTTCTTCCTCTACGTCGATGAATTCCAAAATTTTGCTACCTCTCAGTTTGCAGATATCGCAAGTGAAGGCAGAAAGTTTCACATTTCACTTATCGCTGCGCATCAGAACATTGCCCAGATACGTGACCAAGCGCTCTTAAGAACTATTAGCGGTAATGCGCACACTATTATTACGTTTAAAGCCAACCCTGACGACGAGGCATTCTTGCTACCTTATATGGAACCGCTAGTAGAGAAGGGGCACATTCTTAACCTACCGCCCCACACGTTCTTTATGAAGACCACCACTGAGCTGAGCGAAGAGGCTTTTACTGGAGTAACGTCGCCACAAGTGATGAACGGTTCCGAATCAATCAAGAAGCTGGTGGTGGCTCATAGCAGAGCGGCGCACGCTACACCGCGTAAAACGGTCGAGAAGCGGCTTGAGAAGCTGTTCGGCGCTGTCTCTTTCACACCACCACATGCTCCAAAGGAAGCCGTAAAAACTCAAAGACCATGATACAACCTACTTGTAAAGTGTACACGGGCGTACACATTTTTGAGCCATTTTTAAGAAGTAAACATCAAATTTGTGTCTTACTTACTCATACTACTACGTGGTGTAGGTTGGGTATGGCAGTATGGGAGGATCTGGTTCCAAAAACAAACAACTATAGCAGCAAGGATCCCACTATGCTCTATGACAGTATCTAGATTAAGACGTCCAAACGCTATGCAGCCCCAGACTATTACCCCGAAGCAACAAACTATTCTACACTATCTCTATCTTTACCGGTTTCTTACAAGTCAGCAGCTTCAGGTATTACTCGGACACAGCAGCAAATACCGCATCGGTGCATGGCTCAAAGCGCTTCGTGAGATGCAATACATAGGTTGGCAGTACACAGCAAGTCAATACAAGGACCGGAGTAAGCCGGCAGTGTACTTCCTAGTATCGGGTGGCATCCATCACCTTGGCGCAACTAGCAGCTACCCACGTGCGGAGCTACGGCTACGGTATAGTGATTCGCGTCGCAACGTGAGCTTTATTGAAAATTGTATCTTTTTGGCAGGCCGTGCAGTGCAACTCATCTCGCTAGATCACGTATCTGATGATGGTCGCCCAATATACTACAGCGTTCTACCACGAGCTGCACTGGCGGATCCGGCTCATCCCTATCACGAAGTCATCGAAGATGCGGGGGTCAGACCACAGCTAGTTATTATTAAGCGCGTAGAGTCGCACTCAACACTGTACTTTTTGGAGCTGTTCCCCCCGACCACTCCACGGTATGCAGTCCGCCGTAAGCTCAAAGCATACGTGCAGCTCTTGGGTGACCAAGATACTCTACCGGAGGGGATGGGAAGCTACGGCGTCCTGCTTGTGTTACCGAATCGATCCGAGCTGCTCGCTGCACAGCGGGCGGCTCGTAGCATGGTGGGCGATGCCCACCATGCATTGTGCTTATTCACGACTGTGGACCAGCTTGAGCGTAAAGGCATCGATAGCGATATCTGGGCAGCGTAGCAACAACCCAGCTAAAACCGTCTCGCAAGCGGAGCGACAGCAGCCAACAGAGTAGTGTATACTAAGGCTATGCCAAAACGAACCTACCAACCCAAAAAACGACAACGCTCTATGGAACACGGTTTCTTGAAGCGCATGGCCACAAAAGCTGGCCGGACAGTGCTGCATCGCCGCCGTCTAAAGGGCCGCGCTAGCTTGTCAAAGTAAGTCGGAGCAACTACGCCGTAACACCGGCTGATAGAAAGTAACACCATGCTGGCACGGCGACACCGCTTTCATGGCCATAGCAGCCTGACCTTTGTCTATCGTCATGGCGCAACGGTACGTGGGCAACATATAGCCGTGCGCTTTGTTCGCAATACCCGTCGGCCGGAGTACCGGTTGGCAGTCATCGTGAGCCGGAAGGTCCATAAGTCGGCAGTGCAGCGCAACCGGATTCGCCGCCGGATTTATGAAGTTGTTCGTACTGGCAAGCCAATCCCGATTGCGTACGATATTGTGGTGACGGTGTTTAGCGATCAGATTGCTGCGTTGCCTCCTGCGGAACTTACCCCGCTAGTTCGTAATTTGTTCGACAGGGCTGGCTTATACCCTACCGCCCCGACGGATACCAACAGATCAGATCATGATATAGTTAAGAAACGAGAGGATCAATAGGACCGTTAAAATATGTTTTTTACAACGTATATCGTCCAGCCAATTTTTAATCTGCTCGTCCTGATTTATGCCGTGTTGCCGGGCCATAACTTCGGTCTGGCTGTTATAGTCTTTACGATCGTTATTCGTCTACTACTGTGGCCGCTGGTCAAGCGTCAGCTGCATCAGACTAAGATGATGCGCAAATTGCAACCGGAGCTCAAGCGCGTCAAGAAAGAAGCCAAGGGCGACCGGCAAAAAGAATCAGTGATGGTCATGGCGCTGTATAAGGAGCACGGGGTCAGCCCATTCGGCTCTATCGGCATCTTGCTACTCCAGCTGCCTATCCTGATCGCGCTCTATGACGGGCTGAGGCGTGTACTCACCGACCCGCACCAGTTAGTCAGTTTTGCCTACCCGCAGTTGCAGCACTTGCCATGGCTGGAGCAGCTGGCGCACAACAGCCGCCTATTCGATCACACCTTGTTTGGCGTCGTCAATCTGACGCAGAGTGCGCTCCCGAATGCTGGCGGTGTCTACTTCCCGGCGCTCGTCATAGTGCTGGGCAGCGCAATTATCCAATACTACCAAGGCAAGCAACTGCTCGTGACAGATAAAAATTCACGTTCGTTGCGTGACATTCTCCGTGAAGCTGGCCAAGGCAAGCAAGCCGACCAAAGCGAAGTGTCGGCGGCCATGAGCAATGTGACCCGCTTCCTTATACCGGTCATGGTGCTGCTCTTTACGATCCATCTGCCCTCCGCGCTAGGGCTGTACTGGCTGGTTGGCGGACTGATCGCCTTCGGGCAGCAGTGGCTGATCCTGCGCGAAGACGAGACGGAGCTTGAAGCGCTGGCGGACGCTAGTCCAGCCAAGAATGTTGCTGCTATTCCTGAAGCTGAGGTAGTCAGTACAGAAACCAAGCCAACAAATACTCCTAAACCTAAAACCAAACGCAGTAAAAGGAGGAAACGGAGATGAGCGACGAGATACCAATCGAGACATCGGCTGGTGGCGACCTTGAAATGTCAATCCTGTATGCCAAGAAATACCTAGAGGACCTATTGTCCTTTCTGGGCCTGAATACTGAAGTGCACGCGACGCACGAGGATGATGTGATTCAGCTAAATATTCCTTCAACGCAGATGAATGGTTTCCTAATTGGCCAGCACGGCGACAGTATGCGCGCCATGCAGTTTCTCGTTAGTAATGTGCTGAAGAACCGAGGCTACACCTATAACCGGGTCAACGTCGACGTTGCCGGCTACAAGCAGCAGCGGGCATCGCGTTTGGCACATACGGCAGAAGCATGGGTTCAACAGGTAAAAGATACCGGACAACCTATGGAACTCCAGCCGATGAATGCCGCAGACCGCCGCGTCATCCATAAGCTGGCGGACGAGTTGGGGCTTGCTACCGAGTCAATCGGTGAAGGCCGCGACCGCCGCGTCGTACTCAAGCCCGCAGCGTAGTCGTATGGTAGCTCAGACAACGCGAGTAGTAGTTTTCGGTGGCGGTACGGGCAGCTTTAGTCTGCTCCAGGCATTCAAAAACCACGTCAGCAATCTAACCGCGGTCGTCAATATGTCGGACGACGGCGGCTCGACAGGTATACTGCGTGATGAGCTGGGTGTCTTGCCAGCGGGCGACGTGAGGCAGTGTCTGGTAGCGCTCAGCGATAGCCCAGAAGTCAGAAGCCTGTTTAGTTATCGCTTTTTGGAAGGCCGTCTGGCTGGCCACTCACTTGGGAACATTGTCTTATCGGGGCTGGAATTGCAGCATGGCAGTTTTGCTGAAGCAATTAGGGTGGCGGGCGATATCTTACGTATTCACGGCCAAGTAGTGCCAGTGACGCTCGGCGACCACCGCTTGCGCTTGCAAGACGGCTCACAATTAGTAAAAGGCGAGCACCAGATTGACAACTACAAAGTCGAGCATCGTACGGCGCTTGTCTGGCTGGAGCCGCACGCCACATTGAACCCGGCGGCGGCTCGAGCAATTGACGAAGCCGATTTGCTGGTTATTGCGCCCGGGGGCATGTACGAATCCATCCTGCCAATATTTGCCGTGGACGGCATTGTGGAAGCGATGGCGAATGCGCGTGCCAAGAAAGTATACGTCGCTAATCTTGTCAATAAACCCCGGCACACCGATAATTGGCACGTTGTCGAT
The DNA here is from genome assembly GCA_025450135.1 of Candidatus Saccharimonadales bacterium. Classification (GTDB taxonomy): domain Bacteria; phylum Patescibacteriota; class Saccharimonadia; order Saccharimonadales; family UBA4665; genus JANWHZ01. Next base: position 1,164 of record JANWHZ010000055.1, on the reverse strand, counting down.
TACGTACAAGAAATTGAACGCTACCTCGGCGAGGGCGCCATCGACACAGTGCTCTATAACACAGCACCAGTGCCTGAGGAGCTTATGACGAAGTACGTATCAGCCGGCGAAGTGCCGGTCTCAACTGATCCAGCGAGGTTTAGCGAAGTGAGCGCTCGCATGGTTGGCATGCCGCTGGTGGCGTCGGAGTTAGTAGCTCCGGCGAGAGCCGACAATGGCGTTGTGCGGACGCTTATCCGCCACGACGGCGAGCTGGTGTGGCAAGCGCTGGATCGTATCCCCCGCTAGTGGTCGCTTGTTCGCTATTTGTATAGAACGACGCATCTTACAGGTTCTAAGCGGGGCACGTATAATTGTCATAAACACTACTATTATGACTCGCCACACGCACAAAACCCGTCAAAAGTTTCCATTCCAGCGCGCTGTTCTTGGCGTATTGCTCGTGCTACTCATAGCCAACTTTTATCTTATAACCGCACAACTAGTGACGTGGCACTCAATTGCTGGCGGCACGCCAGTTAACCAGGCGGCGCCAGAATTGCCCTGTACGGCCAGCGATATCCAGTATTGTGCACTGATACGCCGCCTGATACCTGCAGTAGAGACGAGCGACTTCTCTCAGCTACTCGCGAATCAAGCCGTAACGGCTGTAATATGTCCCAGCTCGGCCGCGGCGCAGTACTGTAGTAATGCCGCCGCTGGCACGACGCTCTCCTTGTTCACAATATATGTGGCAGGCCAACCAAAACCGATGATGCGCAATGACTACATTGCGTCCCTTAGAGCATATAAAGGGCGCGTCGGAAAACTATCCTATGTAGCTCCTAAGTCAGGCTTGCAGAACCCTTTGCTCTTTCGTGATGCGCGTGGTGTTGTCAGCCTCGAATTGCAGCTGGAGCAGACGGCGAGTGCGGGCTGGGAATTCGCCTGGCCGATAGTTATTGAGTAAATGATGATGGCACGCACATACCGTATACTACGTGCTATGGCATCCTGGCTACGGGCACACACTGTTTCGGTTGCGCTACTACTCGGATCAGCCGCTTGCTTGGGAGCTACTGTCTGGCTGGTAGTGAGTTCCGGCGCGCTAGTGTACTTCCTGACATTCCATACCCCGTTTCATATCCAGTTTGCCGCCGCTGCGCCTGCCGTTAGCCAACCCGC
>JANWHZ010000054.1 GCA_025450135.1 Candidatus Saccharimonadales bacterium | reverse complement strand
TTGGTAAAGGCGGCGACCAAAGAATGCTTTACCGTTATATGCAAGTTGGAAGTGCCGGAGAAAAGGCCGCTACTGTTGTGGAAGTAGTGCCCAAATTGCAGAAATACCAATTCCTTTATTTGCATGAGGATAAGATCTGTATTGTGGATGCAAAGCCGTGAACAGATATTCGAAATCGTATCAATATGAGTTCCTAGAACAGGTACTCGAAAAAAGGCTTTGACCAGCACAAATCCATAACGAAATAGGGTTGGGGTGGTAGTACCTAACACCCTATGTAGACCTCTTAGGATGGCTCTCAGAGCCATACAGGGCATGTTTACAAATAAGTGAGCTGGCGATCACAGTGCGTGTATCATCGAACATAACTACGAAAGATGGGGTGGATATTACCAATGTCATTAGACTCCATTACCGAATGATTCTAGAAAGGAATATTCTGGCCATGGCCGATCCAAAAGCTAAAAGCAAAGCTGCCGCAAAAGCCGCTAAGGATGCGCGTAATGTAAGGGCATATGTCGCCCTTCTTAAGCGCACCGACAATTACCGTGGCAGCAAAACCGAAAGCGAAAATAAGAAGGGAGGTAAATCCTAATGGGTAAAGGTACATGCGGAATGTGTGGCGGAAGCGGACAACTAGGCGTCCGCCAGAAAGATGGCTCAATGAAATGGTTTAAATGCGGCGAATGCCGTGGTAGCGGAAAAGCATAGTTAGACCAAACCAAAACTTAAAAACACGGTGGGGGTGCGCATCACCGATACTAAACACGCACACATTTATATCTAGGAGAGATTATGATTACTGTTAGCGATTATGATGAGCGTGGTGTTACGTTTATTAAAGATGGCCAGGAAATTAGTCTTACGCGGGGCGAAATTCGTTTTCTTAAGAATATTAATTTTCCGGCAGTAAAGGAAGAAAAAGATGGCAGTTAATGCAAATGCCAAAATTGGTTTCTGGACGGGCATTGGTTTTTTGGGTGCTTTGCTTGTCTGGAATCTATTGGCTAATAGAATTCCAGCAATCAAGCAATACGCCGGATAACTGGAGTATAGCCGTAAATGAATGAGCGTTTGATACATCAGATACGTTGTCCTATAGAAAACAGAACCCAATGGGGCGGCCATTCTGATGCTGCAATGCGAATTGCGGATACCTATCGTCTACATAGGCTCGCAGATCTTTACGGCAGTATGGGTAAGGTAATAGCGTGTCGTTTGGATACTGGCGAAAGTGATAATGTCCTTTATGATTCAAGACCGTCTGCTATTAGTCATCAAAAGAATAGTGAAAATTACTTTACTTTTATTCAGATAACGCCGGCGGATATGACGCCATGTGAAGCAGAAATAATGATAAAGGTTGCTCGAATGTCTTACGATAAAGGTGCCAGAAATACAGATGGATTTGGCAATCGTGAGATTATTAAGCGACTTAGCTGGGAAGATGAAATTGCGCAGTCGAAAGGAATTGTGACCAATGTCCGATTGGAAGGAAATCATTAAATGACAACCCCGACACTTCCGCAGCAAAGGGCACCGGGAAAGAATGCGCCTCCCCCGGTTAGGCCATATCCATTCCCGGTTGGCGTTTACGAATCGGGAGTGCAGGATTATGATAATACAGTTACATTGGCTGCAACGCCAACGCTTGCGCCATTGTGGAATGTATCGCCAACAGGATGGGCGCGCGGTTTTTGGCTTGATTTCCTTTTCACTAGTACAACAGGAACGACAACGGCATCACTTGCCGATTCGCCATTTAGTGGTGTGCAAAAGATTACGCTTTATGACCTAGGCGGTGAGGTTGTATTTCAGGTTCTAGGTTATGAATGGATGGTTATTAATAAGTTTGGCGGGTATTTTGACGTTGGCGATCCGAGAGCGGATTTGACATATAGCGTTGTTACTGGCGCTGGCGGCACTGTCCATTACATGATGTATTTGCCATTCGAGGTTGTTTCTCGTGACGCATTGGGAACTGTCCAGAATGAATCAAAGCCTGGATGGAAAGTTGAAATTTATATGGATGCTAATGGCGTTGCTCAGCCTGCATCCACGGCCGGTAATGTGCGCATTAGAGGTTATGTCGATTCTTATACGGAACCTGCCGCTAGCGCACCTAATGGCCGCCCATTTAGTCAAACTCCGCCATTGCCGGGATCATTGCAATACTGGAAGTCAGAGAATGTTTCCCTACCCGCATCAACGGTTAAGTATGACCTTACTAATGCTGTTGGTTTCCCGATTCGCAATATCGTTTACTATGTTAGAGATGCCGGTAATGCTACGCGCGCAACTGCGGATGCTAACTGGATGGATCCAGCTACCCTTCTAATTGGTAACATCAATTACTTTACTCGGTCAAAGAATCTCTGGATTGCAAAAATGTCTAGGGATTTCGGATTTAATGCATATGGCGCTACAGTTCCCGCCGCTGATACAGCATGTGGACGGGAAAATGGCGTATTCCCCGTTTGGTTTACAAAGGATATGAATAATCAGCCTGGCGCGGAATTGCGTTTTAAGTATCTCGATACGCAAGTCAACTCTTTGATTCGCTTGACTGGATCAATGGGTGGCGCTACTACATTCTTTGCGCTTACTAATTGGCTTGCAACGCCAAGTAAGAATCGTTATTCGCTTATCTCCGGAGGTGCCGCATAATGAAGACATGGCAAATCGTATTGGTCACTGCAATTGTGGTCTATATGCTACACGGTAAGATTAGTTCACTTCCCGGCGTTAGTAATCTGCCATCGATTTAAATGGCAAGTGCCGCCGGTCTAGTATTGGCAGCGGGCGGAATTGCGGCCGCGAATGAGGCAATCTTTGCGCCAATTGCAGCGCACAAAGATTTTACAACGTCCATTAAAACGGATACGAATCTTTGGCGATTGATTCCCGCGACCGCAATTCTTGCTTTGGTTTGCACTGGACTAGAGAATGTAAGTGAGCCATTGGGTAAAGGTCTGGCCGGTCTAGTTCTATTGGCGGTATTGGTTATTCCGGTTGGCAATGCGCCTGGACCATTGGAAAATATGTCGAAATTCGTTGGGGTGAAATAAAATGCAATCCACATTGCAAAAATGGCTGATGGGCCTAATTGGGTTGGGTGCGTTGTTTTTGGTGGTAACTAATCCAAATGGATTCTATAAGGCAGCGCAAGGCGCGCGGCAAGTAATTGGTGGATCGGAAACTGATATTATTACCGGAGGTAAGAAGTAATGGCAGTTTCGGCCCTTAATGCATTGGCCGGATACAATGCTATTACGAATCCATCGCCGTTTGCCACAGCAGAACAAAGAATGGGTGGAATAGCGCATCCATACCATTCGCATGTTGGCGAACAAGCGATTCCTTATTCATGGGAATCGCAAATGGTGCCCGCTGCAAAGCCTGGTCCAAGAGGCGAAGAAAACCAATTGCTTTCGGATGAATTTTGGTTTTTGGAAAGCGCGGGAAGTCCAGAGCAATATCCGGATTTTGATTACAATACGCCTAGTCTTACTAGGTCACATGCATCCGTAAAAAATGTTACACTTTCCGGTCCTATTCCCAATCAAGCTGACGCAATTGGTTTGCAAACCATTCAAATGGGGAACAAATCAAGCGATCTTAATACGGCAAAGACTATGCAACATACTCAAATGGGTAGCGTTGCGCAAGATAGTTGGCATGAATTGTGGGAGGTTAATCCAGGCCATAGTGATGTGCCAGATACCACTAAGCAAATTGCATTCCAGGCGAATGGATTTGGCGTTAATGATGCACCGTCAAATGCATATCATAAAGCGAATCAATTTGAGCTAGGCTCAAAACATCAGCATAGACGATATGCCTGGAATACTATTCCGGGTAATTATATGTGGATGCGTCCTGGCGGACGTCCATTGTTTAAATCAATTCCGGGTACGGCAAAACCGCCAATTGGCGCGAATTCGCAATTTACCGGACAGGATCTAGGATTTGCATTTAGTTACGATACGGGTGCAACTCTAATGGATACGCCAATGGAATACATGCCGCCTCCATCGCCTAATATCGCTACATATACGCCCGGATATGGTGATCCAATGGGAACTGATCCGATAGAATTGTGGTGACCTAATGGCCGATACAGTTAATATTGGCGGAAAGCCTGTCAATAAGAATTTGGTCATTGGCGCTGTTGGAATAGTAATGGTTGCTGGCGTCTTTTATTATCGTAAACAAAAGGCATCCGCTGCAAGTCAAGCTAGTATTGATGCGGCCGGTTCTAGTACCATTGATCCTGCAACTGGATATCCTTACGGAAGTGCGGAAGATGCCGCCGCATTGTCTGCTCAAGGTAATTATCAAAATCCCATTCAAGGTGCTTACGGATTTGCCGGATATGGTGGTGGCGCTAGTGCCACATTCGGAAGTGGCGCGCCCGGCTCATTTGCCAATAATGCCGAATGGACGCAATTTGTAGAAAATTATGAAATTAATAATATGGGCGCGGATGGGCCGACCGTTGGTAATGCAATTGGTAAATACATTACCGGACAGCCATTGACGACAGATGCAATGGTTAGCATTGTTCAATCGGCAATTGCGATTGGCGGATATCCGCCAACTAGCGGACCGAATGGTCATCCACCCGGATATATAACTGCAACGCCATCGCCAATTCCTACGCCAACTCCTGCGCCTACTGGACAACAAGCAGGTCCTATTAGTAATTTGAATGTAAAGGTTAATGGTACAACTGCGACAGTGAATTGGAATAAGGCTAGCGGAGTAAAGCATGGATATGGATATGTCCTTTCTGAAATGAATCATGTAATAGTTAAAAAGGGTAGTACGAATAATACATCGATTACTTTCCCTGGATTGCATCGCGGGTGGACATATAATTTTGGTATTCAAGCATTGCCTGGCGGCGCTGGTAATAATATTCACATTACCATTCATTAAGGAATTATCAATGGCAGCTTTTAAGAGTTATCTAAAGCCGGAGAATAGTATTATTGCCGGCGTTGCAGTAATGGGTGCAGTATACGCAATTTACCAATTGAATATCGGATCATCGGTGCAAGTGCAAATGACCGATGCCAATCATCCAGCGGCAGAAACAGCTCGCAAAAAGTCTGGATATACCGCTGCAATAATGGTTGCTGGTATTGGTCTAATTGCTAAGGATGCTAATATCATCATTCTTGGATCGGCAACGATTATCGCAATGGAATTGAATTACCGCCATTCAATTATGGCGCATCCAGAAACAGGAGTAATGCAACCGCCTGGTGAAAGCACATATGCTCCGGCTGGCGCTGCTGTTTCATCAATGTATGAACAAGAGGCATCGGGAGTCCAATATTAATGCCAATTAATGGTATAGCGCTTTCATCCGTTGCTATCGGATCAATACTCGTATGGTCCGGTATTAAAGGCTGGAATCTGACTGCCACAATTGGTCAAGTAATTACTGGAAAAGCGCCAACAGGTACGGAACAATATACACTTACTAGTGACATTTCTAGCGGTGGCATAATTGGCACGTCGAGTGGAATTGCAAATGACGCGCAAAAGTATGTTGGTCACGGATATACATATGGCGGCGCGCCTGGAAAGAATGGTAAAAGTAATTGGGATTGCAGCTCATTTGCTAATTGGGTTATTGGTCATGATGCCGGTCGCGCCATTCCTGGATATGCTGCTGGTAAATATGATGGAAGTGTGCATGGGCCGCCTACGGGATCATGGGGGGTATGGCCCGGATTGGCGCATATAAAAGCAAATGAATTGCAAGCTGGTGATCTTATTGTTTGGGCCGGACATATGGGAATTGCCATTAGCAATACTCAAATGATATCAGCGTTGAATAGTAAAGAAGGTACAAAAATTACGCCAATTGCTGGATATGGGAATGGTCCTATCCTATGTTATGGCAGGCTCAAATGAGTAAGAAAATGGACGGGCCTGGAATTGCAGCAATTGCTGTTGGGGTTGTTTTTGTATATGGCGGTATTAAAGGCTATTCACCCATTAAAGCATTTGAGAATATCCTGAAAGGAAAAAGCCCCAATGAAGGTCAAGCGTCCCTCTCTCTCACAAGTGCAGAAAGCAATAGCGGCAGTAGTAATAGTGGCGCTGCTGGCGGAACACCTTCACAGAATCAGGGAATTGCCAGGCAAATAGCAAAAGGCTATGGGTGGGATTCTGGCGCGGAATGGAATGCACTTGTTTCGCTCTGGAATTCTGAATCTGGATGGTCTAATACCATTTGGAATACTAGCGCAAGTTGCGGAAATGATGCATACGCTTACGGCATTGTACAAGCATGCGGGCATGGTGATAAAAAAGTAATTGCTGGTCACGGAAGTGTATGTCCATATCCGGCCGGTAATGCCGGTAATCCTCCCGAATGTGGTGGCAGTTCTAATGCGGCGGCGCAAATTAAATGGGGATTGGATTACATTAAGGCTAATTATGGCAGTCCTGTTAATACGCCGCATGGAGGTTATTAAATGCCATTTCCAACTCTTGCAGAGCAGCATGCTACATATCCAGTACAACCCGGTAATGGCGCAGCAATGCCACAAGATAAAACCGCTGCCTATTATCAAAGCCTACTTAATGCCGATCCAAAATGGGGGCCTAAATACGGTACGGCTTACGCTAATTATAATAAAGCGCATCCCAGTAATACGCCATATCAAAATTTGGCGGGATTTATATCTGAAATTGTCGCCAAAGGTCTAGCTAATGTTATTAGTGAAACAACGCAATTGCTTGGACAATTGCCAGTTGCGGCGGCGAAAGGCGCCGCAAATGCAATAGATGTGCTAGGGGGTTTTAATCTAAGTAGTTGGTTTATTCGCATCGGTGAAATACTATTGGGAATCGTTCTGATAGGGGTAGGCGTGGCGCGAATAACCGGCGCACAAAATGTCATTTCTAATTTCGCCAAGACGAAAATGCCAATACCAATATGACAGCTAATTATGATGATGCAGTAGTATCGCCAGAAATGCCGACTGTTAATGTTCGCGTAATAGAAGATGCGAATAAAGCGAAAGATCGGCCAAAAGAAATTCGCAGTTCGCATAGAACAATTGTGCTTACACTTGCAAATCCATGGGTACAATTGGTTGGATATGATCCGGCGCGTATAAGCCTTTTTATGAATATAATGGATAATCCGGTTGTCCTTTCCGGTAGCATTAGTGAAGCGAGTGATCCTGCTAATCTTACCGGGGCACTCGTTGCGCCTAATGGCCGATTGATGCCGGTCGGAAATGACTATGTTGTAAGAGCGCATGATGAGCAATTTGTATCCGCTGCTACATATCCGACTAGGGTTAGTTTTACAATTATAAGGCAGGTGTAAATGCCAGTTTCGGTTATGCTTAATGAGTCAGTTACCATTCAGCTAAACGCTGGCGGTAATGGCACTGCAAAGCTAGGGCCGAAAACTGCAAGGGAAATTTGGTATCCTGATAATGTGCATGTGTCTGCAAATCAGAATGCCGTTAACGAATCGCAATGCAGAATTTATGCTGGTGATTCACCTATTCAATCTAATTACCGTGATGGCACTGTAAGCGGTTCTAGCGGCGATGCAAGCGATAGAGTAAGTGCAAGCATAATCAAATGCGGACAATATATATTTGCTGTATGGTCCGCGGGTGATGCAAATGTAATTGCGACACTAAATGTGACAGGTACAAAACAGGTATGAGTGGATTTGAGAATAATATAATCAATGCCGCTAATGCATTGATTAGATCCGCTATGCATTCACCTAACTTTGTCACTGGTGTTTCCGGGTGGACCATTAATAAAGACGGCTCAGCCGAATTTAATAACCTTAATCTGCGCGGTACATTTACTGGCACGAATTGGATTATTAATGCCGATGGAATGTTTTTCTATAATGGTACTCCCGCGCTAGGTAATTTGAACTTGGCAATTACAAATGTTTCCGCGAGTGGAATAGATCAATTTGGTAATACATATTCTCCTGGCGGTATTTCCATTATCGCATTGTCAGGATTGGCGAATGTTTTTACATTGGTCGATACCAGCGGGAATACACTTTTCGGAATTGATTCGCAAGGTAATGTTAATGCGCAAGTAGTTAATACAACTGATACATTTGTTAATGGCTTGAGTATTGTTAATGACATTTTCCCGCAAAGCGCACTTGGCATTGTGAATAGAGGGTGGACACCATCGCTTTGGCCAACTCCCGCATTGGGTACTACTAATGCAGCCATTCTTGAATTGGACCAAGTGCTTTCTGCCGGGCGTGCATATCGCTTTGTTATTATTCCAACGCCTATTATTCCGACATCGGTTCCAACGCAATATGTAATGCAATTGCGTTATACAACCGATGGAAGTACGCCGTCAACTACTACACCAATAGTGAGACAAGTAGTCCAAGAAATGACTGTCGCGCTTACTAATTGGATGACTCCACTGTTGGAAGTTTTGACGGGTAATCTAATTGTCGATACACTCTATCGTCTTTTGATAACGGCTAATGTACAAGCGGGTACTGTTCAATATCAGAATAACCTGGAAATGCGAATCGAGGATTTGGGTCCTTGGGTTGCAACACAAAATGCTAATAATGGTGTTTCATTTGGCAGTGGCGGAAGTGGCAGCGGCGGTAGTAAACAAACATATACAAAGAATTACGTAGCCGTTGAATTCGCTAATTATTATGGCTCATCCGGATCATATGGAAGTGGTCCATATGGACAACGTGATCATAATGGTCCTGCTCTATATCAAGGTACGCCAAGCGGATATATTAATCTGACGGGTGATCAATATGCATATGCCCGATTTAATTATAGTCAGATAACAACTGATATAGGTGCCGGAACAGTTAATTGGGTAAAGCTAAGGCTTACTAATCAGCATTCTTGGTATAATAGCGGATGTAATGCAGTTGTCGGCTGGAATAACTGGACTGGTGTATTCGGTGATCCATTCCCGCCTGGCGGCGGCACACATATGAATACAGATCATTACCATATAAATGAAGGTGCGACTGTTACTCATCAAATGAGCGGCGCATTTGTTACTGCCATTACTAGCGGGTTTACGTCAATTGTATTGGGCACTTCTAATTCATATACATCGTCAACAGATTTGAATAACTATGGATATTTCGCAGGTGCTGGGAATGTCAATACAGCACCACAATTGACCATTAACTATACAAAGTAGGCATTATGCGTCCGGCAGATTGGGTAGCATTTATACTGGCAATTGGATTGAGTTTGTCAGTAATGATGATTCTAATTGTTACAGCTATCCAAATCTTGGATCATATGACTCCAGATATTACTCTATCGGAAAATGCTACTCAAATTATGATCGCCGGTATTGGCGGACTTATTGGACTATTGGGTGCATATATCGGAGTCAACAAGAAAGGTGACGAGTAATGCCTTACGAAATCAAAGCCGTAGATGGAAATGGTTACGAAGTAATTAATTCCGATACAAGAGACGTGAAAGGTAAGCACGAAACAAAAGAAGATGCGGAAAGGCAAGTCCGGTTGCTTAACGCAATAGAAAACGATCCTAATTGGGAGGAAAAGAATGGGTAAGGAATGGACTGATGAGGAGGTATCGGCGGAAATCGCAAAAGCCGTACAAATTGTACGGGAAGACAGAATCGATACGCTCATACGAAGTCGCCTATCGGCCCAACCGCCTGAAAAGAATGGTACTGAGAATAACCCGCCACCGTCCGGAGATGGTAATAATCCCGCCAATCCCGGAAAGAAAAAGGGCCTATGGTGGGGAACCGAAAGCTTATAAGCCGCTACCTATTCAGCCGCTAAAAGGAAGGGATAAATAAATGCTTAGGCGACGACGTAGACGAATTCGTGATGGCGATTCATATACCATTCTCGAAGAAAATGATATAGATCTAGAAATACCAGATCCTAATCCCGATCCACCGCCTCCGGAATTGCAAGGCGAACCAATGGGATGGGTAAAGCCAGGTCCTAGACCGCGCGGATTTGTGGACCTTCTTAGTAATCCCCGTTATCAGAATAGTGATGATCCTGGTCCTTTCGATGGCAGATGGAATAGAGATGAGTAATGGCGCTTAAGAGGGTATGGACGCCGACTAATAACTATTCCAGCGGCGGCACAAAAACGATACTAGTAATTCATTCAATGGAAGGATTTACCGGGGCAAATGGCGCAAAGGATTGCGCTATTTATTTCCAGGGTAATGTCGGTGCCAGTTCGCAAGTATGCATTGATAATAACCGGGGCACAATCTGGGAAGGTGTAGCGCGACAATATGGCTCTTGGACGCAATGCAATTATAATTCCAGAGCAATATCATGCGAGCAATCCGGATATGCATCATGGAGTAAAGACTATTGGCTTACCAATAGGTCAAATCAGCTTCATAATGTAGCCGATTGGCTAGCGGAAGAATCGGCAAAAACTGGCATTCCGCTAGTCAAAATATCAGATCCTAATGGTACGGGAGTTATTTATCATAGTAATTTGGGGCCGACTGGATGCGGCCATTCCGACCCTGGAAATGGTTGGCCAATAAATGAAGTATTGGCATGGGCAAAAGGCGGAAGTACGCCAGCAGAATCGGAGGAAATGGATATGGCAGCATCGGTAGCATATTACAATGGAAAGCCATACTTTGCTTATGTCGGCCCCGATCATAAGGTTCGCGTTAATGGCGGAATTATTGATAAAGATAACTATGCCAAAAGCGGTGCGGATATAGATATTGATCAAACATCAGGCCAGAAAATGGTCTGCTATACGAATAGAGATGGTCTTCTATGCACTTATCTACAGAATGTGGGAGATTCTAAATGGTATTGGGAGAATAGAGATATGGCAACGATTTAAAGGTGGGAACGGGTTTTCGAAAACGTATCAAAATCAGTTCCTAGAACGGATACTCGAAAAAAGGCTTTGACCAGCCAAAATCCATAACGAAATAGGGTTGGTGTGGTAGTACCTAATACCCTATGTAGAGCCGTTAGGATGGCTCTCAGAGCCATATAGAGCATGTTCACATATGCGTGAAATGCTGATCACAAAGCGTATAGTATCGAACATGCGAACGAAAAAGATTTTTCAAGAAAGTTTCCCAAAGCGACCAGAAAAGTTGACATTAGCCCGATTCGCCTGGTAAACTTTGCTTAGGAAAGCAAAGCAAAGGGAGAACGGAAATGACCGAAGTAATCGGAACCGGGGCGCAGATCGTTAACGCTGCTTACGCCGCAAAGTATGCGGTTGGCAATACGCCGGTTACCGGCCCGGTATCGGTTCCCAGCGTTCGGGACCTGATGGATGACATGCGGGAATTTCAGATGGCAGCTTGCACTGTGATGTAAGTCACAAAGGGGAGCGGGAATACGATCCCGCTCCCCTTAGTTATACATGGCGTAGGGCAGAACGGAACGGGCAGGTTGCAAGAGCCGGAGCTATCGGCCAAAGGCGAGAAATCGCGCGTGGTACGCTCCCAGACTTTGACCTTAGATGGTTCCTAGAATGACTGCGCTATGGCTCGCAAGATATGAAAGGAAAAACCAATGGCCGATACCAATTACCGCGTAAATGACCGGGTAGCATTTTATCATCGAACGTTCGATAACACGGGGACTGTCGAAACTGGATGGCTTAGTGAAATGGCCACCGTTACCCGCGTATGGGGAAACAACGTGACGCTAGTTACCGATTCGGGACAAACATATACCCGTCGGTACGATTCAGAAAGCATGGTTAAGCAGCGCGCCAATTGACATTTAATTGGTTCGCGGTATAATCAAGGTGTAAGCTTCCCCCGGACAAAAGGTCCGGGGGGGAATGCAAGGAAAGGGAAAGAAAATGCCTCGCAAGACTAGTACCGCAATCCCGGACACTACCGGCCCGGTCCGTACCCCGCTCGATGCTATCCCGGATGAGCTTAAGGCTTATCTGGAAGATGTGTACAAGCGCCAGGCCAAGACGCCTGGTCGTGAGCGCGTGGAATACGACACGGAAGATGAGCTGAAAGCCGAATTCAAGTTGATGGCCGATTACCTCGCACAGCGGCCGGAAGGTGCCCTGCGTATCCGCAAGAGTCCCACGCGCGACCAGGCGGACAATGTGATGGATTTCCGCATCACTGCCGACCTGGAAGCGAATGGTGCCCGCAATGCGGGTAACGACCGTAAGCAGACTGCCGCTAACAAGTAGCAGTTAAGAGCGCCAATGGCCTACCGGACACACAACCCCCCGTGCTCACCCGGTAGGCCATTGGTCATTCCGAAAGGAAAAGAGAATGGCCATGCAAAAGTACGGCAATCTGTATAACCAAAACGGTACGCCTGTTATGGGCAGTATGCTCTGGTATCGCCTAATGGCGCTGGAAGGGCTTACCAAGGACCAGCTAAAAGATATGCTGGCATATCTAGCCGGATACGACGATACCGGCTGGGATAAGGCATACGAGAGCACAATGGGAAAGCCGCTAGGCGACGCGGATGACGATTCCAGTATGCCCGATGCGCCTTATGCGGATGCCGTAAGCGCATTCCCAAAGCTGAATGCCAATTCCGATTACGGAAGGGAATTGCTCGAAGAATCACGCGGAAAGCATACCGATCCGCATTACCGGCCAACGGAAACATTCCCGAGTCTAGATGATTCCAGTGGCGGATAAGATCGTTACCGATCCTGACTGGAGTATCCGAAACTCCACAAAAGGGCATACGAAATACAAACATCTTCTAGATGGTAATGCCCGTGAAATAGATATTCGCGATTACGGTTATACCGTAGTTGAGAATTTCCGCATAATGGTTACGGCATTGGCGCGCCGTAATGGACTAGTAAGCCATAGCCGGAAAATGGATATGCATCACCTGCTATTCCAAGTAGTAGGCGAAAGGGAAGATTAAATGGCCAATGACCTAGAAAAAGCAATACGAGATGCACTGAAAGAAGAGGCAGATAAGGTGCATCCCGCCAACGCTCTGCCAATCATCAGAAAGAAAATCAAAATGGCCAGCCGAAAGCCAAAGAAAGCCGAACCACAATGGATGCAAGATGGTCGCGTCCATTCGGAAATGCAAGCAGAAATGCGAATGGCGGAGCTGCAAGACAATGCAGCTAAGCTAGAAATCTGCCTTAACAATGGGTGGACAAAGCGGGCGAATGCCCTTA
>JANWHZ010000053.1 GCA_025450135.1 Candidatus Saccharimonadales bacterium | reverse complement strand
CGTATTGCGATACATCTATTTCCCCCGTGCCGCGTCGGTGATTGTGTGGTGATTGATTGATTATTGTGTGGTGATTTCCTGGTGAGGGTTAATACTCTTTGCATTTATTTCTACCTTATATGCGTGAAGAATGTCGTAATGCATGAACATATACTCTGTACATAATGTATTACCCTATGGTACTATTCTGTCTACCTTGACAGGGCTGTCACGGCTATGATATACTCCCTATGTCAGACGTGAACGGACGTTTGACACGGGTAGCTACGAGGGGTAACAGGGAGATTACGAGGGTGAGTCAGTACACGGTATTTGCGATGTATCCTGGTGATCTGGGCGACAGTCTCACTGATGTGGATATTTTCTGGATGAATGAGTGCTTCGCCATTGCGATTGAGGCAGCGGGCCTCAAAGATCAGTTCCGCGTTATAGTCACTGAGGCCCACCATGGGTACAGTGAGTGGGGTAGCGGCGCCAGTCGCACAAACGCGCAACTGCGTAGGGCGGTGGATAGGGGCATTGAGGCGGCATACCTCGTTCTAAGGTCGCATCATGAACCATAATATCAAGGTTTCAGACGATGTTGCCGCACGTGTACTAGCGGAGTGGCGGAAGGGGGTTAGCCGGCAAGAACTGGCAAAACGTTACGCGCTTTCAATGTCCACAGTCTGGCATATTGTCAGACGATGGTATCCGCGTGCTGAGATGCGAGCGTTGGAGACGCGCCTATCACATGCGGTTGATTTAATGTCAATAGTTGGCGCTGAGATAGTGTGTATTCAGCGCCGATTACACAAGTTAGTCGAGGAGGAAGAGCATGAGCACGTTAATTGATGCGCTTAACCGTTCAGAAGACAGCATGGCATCCGGATATTACATCTCGGATGAAGCGCCCTCCGAGTTTTTAGAATTGCTGGTAACGCCAGATGAGGGCGGTACGTGGGCGGTGCGTGTTTTCGATGAACGGGGTGATATGGTTGCTGAGAACACGGCGATAACGCTGCACGAAGTGCTAAGTGACTGGCAAAACGTGCACTGGACACCAATAACGGCTGCCATGCTAGAGATATACGGCATGGTGCAGGATATCGAGCAGGATATCGAGCAGGATATCGGGGATGAAACCGATATCCAGAATGAGGGGGGGATTGATAACAATGGTGCCAGTTGAGATAGAGCGCTCGCCCGCGATTTACGTTGCGCTCACTCACACTGAGGGATTCGGGCGTTTTGTGGTGTATGTGGGTCAAGCTGGCGAGTCAAGCGCGGATGTCTATCGCAGAGCATGGGATTTGTTAGTGACAGAAAGTGACACACGATCTGTCAGTGAGTGGGAACGACTCGCACAGCATAATATGTCTGTGCTGAGTATCAGCAACGCGCGGCGAATTTTTCGTCAAGCAATCAGGACGTATGAGGCGGCCAATGGTGTTATTGGCGCCGGTAGCACAGGGGAGTAATTAGATATGGCAGCGCAACCAACAGAGACTAACGGCAGCGAAATCTTGGATATTGTGCATCCCGCACCGAACGCGGTTAAGCAATTGGATGCAACACTGCAATACGTGCGTGCGCGTGCACGTGAGGGAAAATCCGCTTTTGTAGATAGGAGTATGCCGGCGATGTATTTCGAGCGTGACCTGTTGTACCGCCCGTTTTATTTTGCCACTGCGCCGCAATTCGGCGTTAGTCGCGGTAAATATCCGCAACCGATGGCACGTCTGGGTGTTTACCTGATGTACAGTGATGGCTCGCTTAGTGAGCCAGTCATTGCGCAATTCACCAACCGTTATCTTTATTACGATATTAAGGGGTTAGCGACTGAAGGCGGTCTTTATGCTCCTTGTTACACACTGGCGCGGGATACGACGCTGCCCAAAACGCCACAGGATAATTATCCTGTGCGGCTGAAGTATTACGAGGGACCTGAGATTGATGTGCCAGAAGATGAGGGGGAAGACGATGACGGTGAGTCATTCAGTATTCCACCAGGCGTCATGCCGAGTGGTCTATCACAGCCTAAATTAACGGCAACCGCGCGCTCACAACGGGTCGCACCTGTTGTGACAGATAATACGCGCGATGATACGCGCAATGATACGCGCGATGAATTTGACGTGCTGACGCAACGGCGCAACGCGGCAAATAGCGCGGCATTGGATGTGATTGAGCGCGCAAAACCTAAGCGTGGGCCAGGTCGCCCGCTCGGTAGCCGTAATAGCGCCCCACGTCAGTTTTTCCCCCCACAAGGCGAATAGGCTGCTTGTTTAATGTGTCTGAGGCTGTCGAGCGTATTAAGTTCACTCGGCAGCCTTTTGATATGTTACGGGCGCGACTGTCGCGTTGGGGCACAACTTATGCGGTAGTTGGGGGTGAGTCCCACATGCGCACTAGTGTCGCACGGTTCCTTCCAGGTTCGCTAACTCCTTGCGGTTTCCTGTCTGAGTGTGTGGTTGTGGTTGCGGCTGTTAGTTGTCATAGTGCGCATGTGGGGCTGATTTTTGCCACAGTCAAAAGGACGGACTGCGGTGAGTGAGCATCAGCCTCATGACTTCCTGCGTAGCATGCGTGCGGCGCAGCGCGCGCGCGAGCGACGTGCTTACGCGCGCGCGCAGGGACGTAAACGCCTGCATGCTTCCATGGAAGCAGCAGAACGTGAAGCCAGGGAAGCATCTAGTTTAGCCGCCAGAGAACGCCAGCGCGCGGAACGATTCCGCGCGCAGTCTGCACGCCTAGGCGATCTGTTGCGCGAGCTTGAAAGCGGCGCGCCGGTCACGGAAGAACCGGGCACCGTTCGTTTAGGCCCCTCTGCTCCTCCCTCAATCCCAGTCCTTCCCATCACGCCACAAGAGGAAGCGCGGGCATTTTGGCGCTATTACGAGCCTGAGGCGTTTAGCGCGCCAGTGCCCCCAGTGGTGCCCGCGAAGCCCTTTTTACGCACTCCCGCGCGCCCAATGACGGCGGCTGAGAGCGCGCGTGTACGACAGGTCGAGGGCACGTTACGATTTTATCGCGATCTTTATCCCCAATTATCCCCGCAGGAATTGTATGAACTGGCCTTACGGCATTATGCGCAATTTCCCGGCGAATTTACGCCTGGTGAGGAATTATTGCGCGCGGCGAGTGGTGTCTCTGGCCCAATTACTGGCGCACTTTATACAAGTTGGAATGAAACTAATTTTACTTATTATCAGGGAGGAAATCCATTAGGCGCGGCATATCGTTATATTGCCAGTCTTCCAGCTAACGATAGAATATACGTGGTAGTTTATGGCATTCTTTCGCCTGATGCTAGGGTAGTGTACGATGGAATAATTGATATAAATGGAGAGTTATGGGGCTATGTTAGTATGGGTGTTACCATGTTCGGTAATACACTTGTACGCGCGTTCCCACTAAAAGCACTTGATATGCGTAATCGTTTTACGCATATCGAGCGTGTGACAGTACGAGTGTTAAGGAGTAATCCGACATGAGTAATCAATCCCGCATGTTACAAGCATTATTGCCTTACGCGGGTGGCAGTGATAAGCGTAAGCCTATCGCGGTAGTAGACCTGGAAACAAAAGGACTTGGCGGTGAATTTCTTTATGGTGCCTATGCGACTGAAACTGAGGGCACCATACACTATTTTGACAACTTAACTGACTGGGTAAAATTACTTCTTTCATATCGTTATGAGTCCTATATCTGGTACGCGCATAATGGTGGTGAATACGACTATAAATATATTTTACGTGAAGTGCGTCAACTTGCGTCTCAAGCGCGTATTCGATTGATATCGCAAGGTATCTCGCAGCGACTAATTGGCGCTAAGATTAAATTAGGTAGGCATTTATATGAATTACGTGATAGTTTTTCACTTGTGCCCTGCAAGTTAGAGATATTTTTAAGAGATTTCGCGCCTTTGGAATTACAAAAGGGCAGTATAAACTTTGATCAATTTGATTTTGATTGTACTAATTCTGAGCATATTGATTATCTGCGCCGTGATACTTTGGGACTCTTGGCGGCATTGGTAAAATTACGTGAGACGGTGCATGATACATTTGACGTGCCATTAGGTTGGACTGCTGGCGCGACAGCAATGCGCGCATGGCGGCGCACACTAGCGCCGGGGGCGATCTATTGGCGTGGGAGTGAACAACGCGATTTATTCTGCCGTCAAGCATATCATGGCGGGTTAGTTACCCTTAGCAATATTGCCCCACAAGAAAATATTATAGATGTAGATGTGAATGCGATGTATGCGCACAGTATGCGTTATGGCGTGCCCGATGGAAGATGTGCCTATACTGATAGTGAGCAATCGGGATATCCCGGTATTTATCAGTGTGAAGTGAATTGTCCAGAGTCACAAGAATTTACATTTTTACCGTATACGCACCCACTTTATAATTGCCTAACCTGGCCCACGGGTAGATTTAATACTCCGCTTACCTCGATTGAGATTGCCGCCGCGCGCCAGCACGGTATTGATGTGCGGGTTGGTGAGGGTGTTGTATGGGAGCGTATCGCCACACCATTCAATGATTTTCTTGCCGCGTGTGAGCGCTTAGAGCTACAAGCAACCTCGCAGAGTTCCGCGATAAAACAAGTTGCTAAAATATTACGTAACTCGCTATATGGCAAATTCGGCTCACACGCGCAAGCAACAGTGCTATGTTTTGAGCCGGATGACCCCCTAGGATGGACGCCGGTTATTGATCTGTTAACCGGCGATTGGCACGGTCTGTGGTCACGTGAAGAAGTATTACAAGCGCCATATCTGCACCCAGAATGGGCCGCATTTATCACCGCGCGGGCACGAATTGTGCTATCTAATCTGGTATACGCAGCGGGTGCGACTAATTGTATGTATACTGATACGGATTCGCTGAAGTTGCGCGCTAATTGTGTCAATAACACTAATTTACAGTTCGGTCGTTGTTACGGTCAGGTGAAGCTTGTGGACACCTACCAGGCGTTCCAGGCGGGTGGCCCCAAGAATTACATTGGCCTTACTACTCACGGTGAGTGGAAGCAGGCATGCAAAGGAATTCCGCTGAAGCGTCTTTCGCCAGCCGTACATTTGCGCGCACTTGCTGGCGAAGATGTAATTATAGAATTCCTGAGTCTGAATGCTTCCCGCAGAGTGATTGGCATGGGGGCGGACTTCGTTCAATGGCGGCATCGGCGCGTATCTCACCTAGAGCATGCGCGCGGCTGGCGGCATATGGGCAATGGCGATGTACGTCCCCTGCACTTACAGTAGATTGCAAGATAGGAAGAAATATGATATTATGAATGAGGAATCTATGCCCAGTGGCCACCAAAATTTTCTAAATCCAGGCATGAGCGCCGAGGATTATCTCAATCAGATCGTGCGCAGTGTAGCGGCACAATTTCCGCCTGATACAAAGGGCACGCAAAATGACGATGTACTTACCGCTGATTTAAGCGCCACACTGAAAATGGAAGCGGGATTATGGCAACTAGTGCTCAATTGTCTGCAAACGAACAATCACCGATAGACCCGAATGAACCGACACTTGTACCCATCAATCAGATTGTGCCGATAACACCTGAAACACAAGTTGCGCCAGAGATACCGCAAGCTAACCCGCAAATAGTCACTCCGGAAGATTTAGCCAGTAAGCATGAATTAGAGATACAACAAATACAAGAATGGATGCGCGCGCATGCAACAGACACCGCCCCCGTCATCCCCGATGGACTCACTGCGACAGGTGCAACAAACGATGGCACAAATGGAGAGCAGCCAGCTAACGCCGGAGCAGGAAACACTGCTGTGGGAGACACTGGATCAGGAAACCCAGCAATTGAGTCCCAGTCAATTGCGGGAAGTGCTAGCGCCAGTAACGCCAGCGCCAGTGACGCCAGCGCCCCAGACCAAGACGCGCAGGGGCAGACCCAGGGGCAGCAAGAACAACACCACGGACAGCGGGATGCCACAGGAAAACAACATCCCAGATATAAAAATCCCTGGTTCAATAAAATCGGTAAAAAGCAAGCTTGAAACACCGTCAATAGAGAGCACGCCGCCAGAAATAGTAAAAGATGAAATAGCGCGCGGCAGTCATCCAACAAAGTTAGAAAAGAATATTACTAATTTATACTATAGCCTGGGTGTTAGTGTTTCATGGATAAATTTACAAGACGGCTTGACTATCGCTGATCAGGCGGAAGCGCGCGCGCATGAGGTAGCTATTTATGCGCAACATCATCCCGCATTCAAGCAATGGTTGGAGCATTTTATTGAAAAATCTGATTTGTATATGCTGCTGGCCGGGCATGCGCAATTAACAAGCACAATTCTAGCGAATCACCACATTGTGCCGCAGGATATAGGTCATGCGATTAAAACTGAAGTTAAGGCGCGCCTAAATGCCAGACTTGATAAGCAGCGCGCAAAACAAAACGCCGCCAGTACTGCCGCCAGCAATGGTGCACAGCCCTATCCCTTTGGCCCCCTACCGCGCACGCGCGAGTAGGCGGGGAAGTCGCGCCGGAATAGATTATGATAACCGTATTCCTATTATTACTCGCGCTGGCTGGTTGGCGGGCATGGCGAAGCTCTGGAAAAATGGCGAGCACGTCGCTATTATCGGACCTACAGGCGAGGGTAAAACGACGGTTGGATATCAGCTTATGCCGTTAAAATCGCATGAGGTTATCATCGCTACAAAACCATTTGATGACACTCAGGAATTATTCGCGCACCGCACCTATACCACGCAAGAACGGCATTGGGGAAGGGTCAGAACGGTAGAGCATCCCGTTTATACGGTGATAGACGAGTGGCCGCCACCTGATAATACCGATAAAGTAATCTTGTGGGCAAAAGCGCGCACGACTCACGATGATGGTTATCAATATCTGGTGTTGGATGAGGCATTAAATGGAATTTATCAAAGTGGGCACTGGTGCGTATTCATAGATGATTGCAATGAGTTAGTCGGCTCGCTGGGTCTTGGTAAGCCAGTGCGTAAAGTTATGAATATGGGACGTAGCGCCGGTGTTACGGCAGTGGTAGGCGCGAATAGACCATGCAGGGTACCGCGTGAATGCTTCGCGCAAGTACGCTACGTACTTTCGTATTACATTCCAGATGAGAGAGACACTGATACGGTAGCTGAGATTGCGGGATTAAATAAAACACGTTACCGTGAGTTAAACGAACAATTACAGTATTACCCGCACTGTTTTTATTGTACGCATCGTCGGCGTACGGTTATGGTTGGGAGGTAGGACCATACGCATATGCATTTTGGCCTCTTGCATGGACTGGGCATATTCGCCTATGTGCTTATTTTTGGGTTTTTCTGGCGTATGATTGCCGCGCATAATAGCCAGAACGCACTTGGGCAGGGCATGGCAATCGTTTATTAGTCATAATTGATCGTGCTTGATCGTAATTGATTACACTTGATCGTAATTGATTACACTTGATCGCAAAGGAAAACTCTCATGGCAATTGATAGCACCGCACTTGACGCCGCAGTAGTTGAACTGGGTAATCTCGCGAATACCGACCCGCCTGACCCCCACGCCAAAGCAAGTTACCGACTAGCGCAGGTTATTCAAGCGTTGGTTAAGCGAGTGAACGAAGATCAGGGAACGATTAGCGCATTGCAAGCGGCGGCGGCAAATGCGCCAGTAAGCAGCCCAGCAGAGCAAGCGGCGGAAGATGCCGTAGCAAGCGCCGCTGAAAGTGCCACCGCACCCGCTGCGCCCGTAGCGCCCGTTACACCTGTCGCGCCGGATAGTGGTGCCGCGTCAGTCGCGCCCGTCGCGCCTGTCGCGTCAGATAGCAGCGCCCCGGTAACTGGCGCTTAGTAGGGTATTAAGTGAGGGTAATACAACATGCCGAGTCCCATTTTAACTGGTTCTGATGCGCCAGTCGCACAGCAGAAAAAAGGCAGTGCGCAAGGTACAAGCGTTATTCCTTTCGCGCGCGCGAGTAAGTGGCATATCGAGCAGGGACAGATTTATAGTGGTATCGCGATTAATAACGCTAATCCCGGTACATATTATTTTGATGTGCCCACCTACGGTTTTCTTTCAGGATTGTATATTACCGCTACTGTAAGCGGTTGTACTGGCGCGACAGCAACCTACTATGAAGATGCGCCCTGGTCTATGATTGGTAGTATTACGGTTTATGATGTCAATGGTACGCCGTTATTCGGCCCGGTTTCAGGATATGATGCGTACCTGATCGCTAAATTCGGTGGCTACCGTTTGTTCGCCCCAGATATTTCTTCACTCGCTGGACAGTACAATAAACCTACTAGCGGTAATTTCAATTTTATACTGCCAATTTATTTTGAATTCGGGCAGGATGGATTAGGCGCGCTGGCTAATCAAGACGCGAGCGCGAAATATCGCGTACAGATCGCACTAAATAGCGGTACATTTAATGCCGCTACTGGTCCTGTATATACCGCTGCCCCAACTGGCACGCCAGTACTAAGCGTACAATTAGAAGGCTTGTACCGCAGTGAGCCGCCAGCGGTAGACCGCTTCGGGCAATCTAATTCTATCGCGCCACCCGCTAGCGGTACGGTACAGTACTGGTCTAAACAAACCGCTTCACCTATTTCTGGTTTTCAGACATTGCAATTAACTCGTGTCGGTAATGTTATTCGCAATCACCTACTGATACTGCGTGATACCGCGAATGGCACACGTACGACCGCTGAAGCCTCAGATATGCCAGTCAGCTTCGAGTACGACTGGGATAGCGGACAGCGTTATATTGGCAACCTTAATACACTCCGTTTTATCGCGCAAGCGGCGTATGGGTACGATCATCCTGCCGGGACGTTGTTTTTTCCCAATACGCTTGACCCAGATAAACTGGCAATCGCGGAATATGGCGATGAATGGATGTCTACAACAGGTGCCACAAAGTTGACTTTCCGATTTACGCCACTCGCGAGTGTGGGTATGACTATTCTAACCAATGATATTGTGATGGCCAGTCCTGAAGCGCAACATTCAGCGGCGCTAGAAGTGCGGTAATGTTATGACAGACAAAGAAAACGGCGATAAGGAAAACTCACTTAACAATCCCGTTTTCTTTCGCCCGCGCTCTGGATTATCGGCGCAACAGAATAAGACGTATAATGTTGCGATGGAGTGGGCACGTAAGCGCGATATAAAGTTAGCCCAGACAATGCGGCATATTCGCGACAGTGGGGAGCATGCGCTAAAAACGGAACGGCGACGGCAACGTTCTGTCGAGCGTAGACAACACCGTCATAAGCATCCCATGTGGCTTAGAAAAGTAATCTAATGGTGTATTATGCCAAAGGAATTAGAAAGAGCGCTTAAAAAATCCGCCGTCGCGCGTGGAATGAAGCCCGGTACACCGCGCTACGGTGCCTATGTCTACGGTTCGTTACGTCAATTAGAACACGAGAAAAAACCAAAGAAGAAACTTACGAAAACAACGGTTAGCAAAACAACGGTTAAAGGGAGGAGGGCACAATCACGTGGCAAACGGAAGTGATACAAACGGATTTATGGGTGGATTTAGTCTTAGCAATCTTAGCGGCGCGGGGGGAGTATCCGCCTGTATTGTCTTAGCGTCTTTTATGTTTCTCGGTGGATTATACTGGCTATTCCGTGATGTAGCGCAATTCTAAGGGTATCTAAGGACAAGCTATGTTTAATTCGGTATTGGATTTTCTAGTCGGAGTACTCGTAGGATACATTATTTTACCGCTGCTCATTCCTAAAATGAAGAGGGGAAGCTAACATCATGACTATGCTACGCGGTATTCGCATTGGGTCGCTGCTTATTGGCATGCTGATAGGATGGTGGGCACTTCCGCGCATTATCGGGAGTATCTAACCGGGAGTATCTAACCGGGAGTATCTAACCGGGAGTATCTAACCGTATGACATTTGTAGTTATAACGGCGCTAGGTGTCGGCACTGTATTCGTAGTGGCGGCCTATAGGGATGCCACGCTAAAAAATACGTTACAGTGGGTAATGGGGCAAGCACCGCCACCACAAGGCGCAACTGACACCATAGCGGGTAAGCCTGTTGCGGGTGGAACCATTACAAATACTGTTGCCGTCAATACGCCGCAAATAGAAAATACATTCTAATGAGCACATCAAGTGTAACGACGGGCACGCCGCCGCAAAATAGTGGGGGCGTGCCACCTAGAAAGACAGTATCATCTCTTTCAGCGCTTAAAAGTAACACCGTGAATACTGTCACGACATTAGGCAATACCGCTCAAACAGCGAAGAAGATTGTACCGCCAGTCAATAAAAATCTATTGATCGCGGCGCTTATTATTGGCGGTACTGGTGTATTAAGCAGCTTAGATGTCACGAAGAATTTACCGGGAGATATTTCGCATCCGCAGACGATGAAAGTTATTATTGGTACCTATGTATTTATTCTAGTACTTTCATTATTTGACCTGATACCTGGATTACGTAATGTGGTTTCAGGTTTAGCCTGGTTGGCGGTAATCGCCTGCATATTACAATCAGGCATTGTATCACTAATCGCGCATATGGTAAATGCCTAGCAAGGAAGAGAACGTTATGACACTTGGCAGACTCGCTGATATCGCGAGTATCACACTCGCGATATTAACAGTTCCCTTTTTGTTGTGTAATATGAAATCCGCTAATATTATTAAGGCATGGTCAGCATGCGCGAGTGCCAGATAAGGGAATCCTCATTATGAGTGGTATTAGTGCTGAGATAACGCAAGTCTTACTTGGCATTATCGGTATCGCTATGGCATTTACATTGGTAAGCAGTAATAATACTGCGGGAATAGTGAAAGCCGTCGGTGATACGTTTAGCGGTAGCTTAAAATCCGCAATGGGTAAATAATAATGGGTAAATACAATGCCGCTCACACCTAATCCAAAATTGTCACGCGGTAGCGGACATACTGGTGGCGGGGTAAGTGTTACGCATGCCGCACCAGGTACCGCTAGTACTATTTACCAACCCCATGGTGGATTGTTTTACGCACCGCGTTTACGTGAGAATAGAATACAATTTATCGCGCCCAGTAATATTAGCGGACGCTACGATGGTGCGGAATTAGTGCAGTATCATACGCATGTGCCAGGTAAAGTTTTCCAGTCTCAGCACTTTGGCGGGCACCAACGCGCGGATGCTGAGTGGCAGGAGTATGTTTATCCAGCGAGCCGACGCGATCTTATTTATATGCAGACACCACAAAAATATACCATTGGAAATTCACTGGTATTGGCGCGCCCTTTTGACCCAGCTAATTATTTTGTTGGCTATCAAGCGGCGGCAAACGCCAGTGTACAATCAAGTGGCACAAGTACCTCGCATCCACTCGGCAGTGGTACGTAAGCGCTCAATCATAGGATTGCAATATGGCTGATAATTTAGGTGATGTAGGCTTAAATGATACAACGTTAGGGGGAGTAGCGGATACCGTTACACCTACTCCCCCAACACAGGGTACTTCACGGAGTAATTTTCTCACACGCACCTATGGGGCCTTACCTGTGTGGGGATGGGGCCTGGTACTTATCGGCGGGGCGGTGGTTGGATTGATCGTGCTACCGCGTTTTTTCAGGGGGAATGCGATAAATACCGCCAGCACTGATACGAGTAGCGACATGAGTAGCGATAGCACGCTGCTAGATGGTGCCGCCCTCGCACGTCAATTCGCGATTAGTACCGGCCCCGCTGGCGCGACTGGCCCAGTAGGCGCGACTGGCCTCACTGGCACGACAGGCGCCGTAGGACCCGCCGGCCCCGCCACACCCGCCAAGTCCGCCACACCCGCAACGCCCGCCAAGACTGCCGCGCCCGCCGCAAAAGGGCAGTGGATTATTGTCAAGCCATGGCCAGGACCCGACAGCACACTTTCAGGTATCGCGCAACATTATTACGGCAACGCATCGAAGTGGCCCACAATCTATAACGCCAATAAGGCTACTATAGGCCCGAATCCTAATTTAATACAGGATGGCGCGAAGTTGTGGGTACCAGCATTATAGGATGATCACATGCCAACCGGATTGTATAATACTTTTACGGCGGTAACAGAGGATTTTACTCGCGTGAACGGTATTATCGCTGGTTGCGGTCAAGCGGCGTTACTTACTATTCTCCATATCACCAAAGGCTTGCCAGCCACATCAGACGAACTCAAGGCCATTATTGTGCAAGGCATTAACGGGCATCAAGCGGGAGTAGGGGGCGAAAGCACACCAAGTAATCTGATCTGGCTAGCACAGCAATATGGGCAAATAATACAGACCATAGATTTTAATCGCCTAGATGATTATGTGGGGCAGCAACCAATTATAGTGGGAGTCAGTAATGCCAGCGCATTCGGCGGCAGTGATGTAGGCGTGCATGGGCACTATATCACAATTCTTGATAAGTCAGGCAGAAATTACGTTGTCAGTGACCCCAATACCGTCGCGTCACAGCAAGGTAATTTTATTCTGTATTCACCGGGGCAATTAGCCGCCGCGCAACCATTCTGGACAGCTATTGTACCACTAAATAATGGGACGCAAACGAGTATGCTATCAGATACACCGGGTACTGTGGTTCAGCCCAACCCCCTGGGTCTTCAATTTAGTAATCCATTTGACACCTTAAAACCAGTCGGTGATTTTTTCTCACAATTAAATAAACTCGCTGAATGGTTGGGCAATCCATTACGCCTATTAAAAATGCTAGTCGGTATTGCGTTAATTGTCACGGCACTTTTAGTCGGTTTTTTGGAAAAGGCGCAAGAAAACTCTGGCGCTATTGTGAATATACTAGGTGCGGCGGAAGGAGTCTAAAACACGCTCCCATGATTTATTGGTTACGAAAAGGAGTTACTTGTATGTCAGTGCCAGCTACAATGTGGATTGCGCGCCCTGATAGCAGCATCACGAATTTACTAATTACGGATGAATTCGGCTGGGGCAGTCACAGCGCTTGTGGTGAGACATCTAACGCTTGTATGACAGCAAACGTACACAACGGCGCGCCTACGTATGGCATGGCGCAATCTATTTGTAATCGCGATCGCACGGCGGGCTTAACTGACCCAGGCGCCGATAGTCAGAGTATTCATGCTATCTGGCTTGACATACAAAAATTTCAATCGGGATTACTGCCACATTGTAAATTATATCCATTCATGGAATGGTACAGCACAGATCAATTAGCGACTGTCTCACGCTCTATGCTAGGCGCAAACGCTGGATTGTTAATCGAAATAGGGCGCGCCTATAAATTGCCTTTTATGGAGCAAGGCGTTAATTATCATTTTTGTTTTCTTGGCGCTTATGACGCGAATCATGCGAGCGGCAAGCATTTTTATCTACTCAATCCTGATCGCGTGCCACGGCCTAGCGGGAATGCCTCACACCAATACGGCGGTGATTGGGTATCTATCCAGGATATTTGTAACGCTGGCCTGTGCGGTATGATACGAGTATTTTGTCCATGACAAATACTATAACGAATAATGTGACAAATAATATGACAAATAATAAGCCAGACCCGCGCATCAAAATATGGCAGCGGAGCAGACATCAGCCAGTGGAGTCAGAAGCACCGTTGAGCGGTATCAAGCCACCCGCCGGTGAAGACGAATTATTTAACGGTGAAAAACCCCTACCACGGATACTAGATCATCCTGGCATGCTCCCCCCACATTACCGCATGCCAATTCAACATCCTGGCCACACAGAAGGATTGCCCCCACAGCCCTTAAAAGTGCCACGCATGCCGCGTGGCAACATCCTATATGATACCCTACGCTCACAGCAACTTACATCACACCATATTGTGGAATATCTCGCGAGCGGCACTGTTACGCCGCCAGTTAATTCCAGTCTTTCATTGCTGATCACCAATATCACACCTACGCCCCTGCATTTACGCTTAGTTGAGCAGCCTTTTTGCTTACAAGCATACGTTATCGTACGCCGTTTTTGCGCGGTGCCGCTGGCCAGCACAGATACCGGCGCGGTTATCTGGCAATATGCCGATCGTGGCGGTATTCTGGGCATGCTCTCCGCCGGGCGCGCAAATGAAAGTGTACATGAGGATTTTAGTATGCTCATGC
This sequence comes from Candidatus Saccharimonadales bacterium, assembly GCA_025450135.1. Classification (GTDB taxonomy): domain Bacteria; phylum Patescibacteriota; class Saccharimonadia; order Saccharimonadales; family UBA4665; genus JANWHZ01. Next base: position 2,272 of record JANWHZ010000053.1, on the reverse strand, counting down.
CAAGTGCGATTACTGACGCGACACCCGCTGATATCGGTAGTATTATTGTAAGCGGTGGCGCTGGCGCGGTTATCGCTAGCGCATGGCAGTGGTACATAAATTTTAGTTTTCTCTATCTAAAACCCGGAGAACTTTCATGAGTGAGCAGCCACAAGGCACAGTAGAGAACACAACATCAGCCACTAACACAAGCCCAATAAATATGTGGCTTGTCATTATTCCATATCTATTTCAGGCATTTTGTCTTATTCTATTAACCATTATTCTTATTGTGGGTAATGCATCAGCGACGGCTGAAACAGTTATTTCAGCCTTACTCGTCATTGGCACGGGTAGCGCACTAGCGGGCGGGGGTGTCGCCGCCGCACATATTATCACCAATAAATCAAATTGAACAAGATATCAAGCATGCTATTAGGAGTACTCTTATGCCACAACTATTGGCGATATCACCATTGAACGGGCCACAGAATACCGTACCTGGGCCGCAAGATTTAGGCGGTAAACCCGCGCGCTATCCGAGTAACCCTAATACCTCATCTCAATTTTATATTGATGTCTCCGCTCAAGTCGGTCAAGTCTCACAGTCTATGGATAGCAAATTACATTTTGTTAATCCCTCACGTTGTGGCATTGATATCAATATGACAACAAGCAGCGAGCACTATTACTTACCCGCTGGCTCGACTATGTTTATCACCCTGCGCCCTGAAGATACACGTGTCAATCTCATGGTACTGACTGATACCGGCGGGGTAGGACTAAGCTATCTCTATGTTTATTACATAGACCCTAATACTAATCTCGCTGAAACACCGGTTATTATGAATGCAGATGTCATTCCACAGGCGCGGCCCATTTGTGTGCCTTGTATTCCTAATATGAATGGTAGCACGAATATTATTAACCTCGCCGCTGGCACACCCGCAACCGTTGATAGTTGGACTCCCACAATTCCTTTTCGCGGTACCTATGTGGTCTATGTAAGCTCACTCAGTATCGCTACCAGTATCACCCCCTTAACCGGCTTATGTACATTTATATTGCAGCCCACAAAAACTGGCGTCTCTACTGGGCCTAATATTTATTTACATGCGGCTGCTATTAACGGTGTGACAAGTTACGATTTTTGCCCGGCGACACCTATGGCTATCCCAATTCAAGTAAATGGCGGTGCATATCTTAACTGCGATGGTATTCTACTCGCTATTCGATTTCCGGCACTTTCATCTCCTACAAATAATTTCTGGGTAAGCGCACAATGGGATATAGATTTCAATAATACAACACCGCCACCTTTTATTGGTGGCAGTGAGCTAGGTGGTACCAGTGATGGTATCTATCGCGCCTTAAATACAGTACTCTGGTAAATTGACGGAATACTACTATGTCTATACATTGGTTCGGTCCGCTCGATTGTGGTAAATTTAATTGCGCGAAAGCAAAACAAGCATGGCTGAAAGCTTTTGACGCTAAAGAACGCGCCTGGGAACAGTACAAAGCATACGATACACGTTACCATACGGCCCAACATAGTTATCAGCAAGATAAGACCGCCGCTGGAAGTCGCTTACTTAGCAGTCTGAAGCGTGACCGCGATAAATGGGAATACGAGATTACACAGCAACATGAAACCATGCGACATATTACAGCGGCAATAGAACATTGTTGCCAACATGAATTGAAATAGGATAGTATTATGCTGTGCCCTATTTGCGGTCAGACCATGCGACTAACCGGTACTACCGCCAAATCACGTCAGGTATTCATTTGTCCTTCCGCGCATACGTTTAAGATTAGTGACGGTACATTTATTATTACAATCAATATTGATAGTTATTATACTGACTGGCTAACTAAAAATAATAATCAGCCAGTTAGTCCACCTTAACGTAGGGGAATAAACAGATGGACCACGCATGGTTTAATAAAATATGGGGCGAAGATGATGAAGACGACCCAGAAGAATACAAGCCGCCTAAACGCAGATCAAGGAATAGAAAAAAGGAACTCAATAGAATTATAAAACAATTGCGACATGATTTAAGAAAACTTGAAGCAGACTATCAAGCGGGTAAAATATCAGGCAGATTATACGCTTCAAGAAAAAGAATATTGCTTCAACAGCATAGAGCATTAACAATAAACCCCAAAGAGTATTAACCCTCACCAGGAAATCACCACACAATAATCAATCAATCACCACACAATCACCGACGCGGCACGGGGGAAATAGATGTATCGCAATACGATTTTAGGGGCGCCCTTATAT
>JANWHZ010000052.1 GCA_025450135.1 Candidatus Saccharimonadales bacterium | reverse complement strand
TACACTGATTGGGGCAGGGCGCTACGCCAACACATTTTGTGCGCCGTCGGCGTACCGGTCTCAGTCGGCATCGCACCGACTAAAACACTTGCCAAACTCGGCGCCGATTACGTCAAAAAGCACGACGAGCATCAGGGTGCACTTGATCTCGCCACGCTGACACCAACACAGCAAGCTGAATACCTGAACCGCTTTCCATTGGAAAATCTGTGGGGTATCGGTTGGCGACTGGCGCCCAAGCTACGCGCCGAGGGTATGTTTACGGCACTCGATGTCCGCAGCCTCCGACCGCAATACGCCCGTCAGCTCATGGGCTTGCCTGGCGCCCAGCTCGTACAAGAACTGAACGGCACTGCCTGTCATGACCTGGCACCCTTTGACCGGCCGAATCGAACGATTATGCGCAGCCGTATGTTCGGTGAAGATACCAGCGAATTAGCACCGGTGGAATCCGCACTTGCCACACTTGCCTCTAGGGCAGCGCTCGAAGCCCGCCGTGAGGGCCAACTGGCACAGCGAGCTATCCTGTTTATTACAACCAACAAGCATAAGCCAGGTTACGTGGCCTGGTACGAAGATATTCGCTTCGATATGCCAACTAACGACAGTGGCGCAGTTATAAGCGCCATACTGGCACGTATGCGCACCATCTACAATCCGAGATATCAGTACCATCGCGCCGGCGTGACCCTGTACGATTTCTTGCCGTCGAACCAGCTACAAGTTGATCTTTTCGAACATATCCGGCCGCAAACGCATGACAGTTCAACCGCACGTATGAATGCCGTGGACGCCATCAATAACCGCTTTGGTCGCAACCTCATCCACTTCGCCAGCGAAGATCTCAGTGCCCGCTGGGAACCGAAACATCAACTCAGATCGCCACGCTATGTCAGTCGCTGGGATGAACTACCCGTGGCAACTCCAGTACAATAGGCGAATGAGCATTGCCAACGAACTGCTAAAAAGACATCCGATCGTATCCGACCAGGTAGATGCAGAAGATGTACGCGTCGTGCTCACTGAACTAGGGAACGTACTTGAAAAAGAAGTTCCTGGCGATATTGTTGAATTCGGCTGCTACATTGGAACGACGAGCCTCTTCATTCGGCGACTACTAGCACAGCGGAATGAACCCAAGACATTTCATGTCTACGACTCGTTCGAAGGGCTGCCACAGAAAAGCAGGGAAGATCTCAGCCCGAGTGGGGCGAGCTTTCAGGCAGGAAAGCTTGCAGCAAGCAAGAAGCAGTTCATACGGGAGTTCCAAAAAGCGGGTCTTCAGCTCCCGATAATTCATAAGAGCTGGTTTAATGAACTGACGACGGCAGATGTACCAGCGCCAATAGCATTCGCCTTTCTTGACGGTGACTTCTATGAATCAATTAAAAGCTCATTGAAACTAGTGCTACCACGAATGAGCCAGGGGGGAACGATTATCATTGATGACTATGCTCATGAAGCGCTGCCAGGTGTAGCAAAGGCTGTCAGTGAGACCGGATTACTAGTCCAAAACGTGCACGGGCTTGGCGTTGTCCATATCAAGCCACGCTAGCCGGTAGAGCATTCAACACCGCAACATAGAGTTTGTTGACAATACGGCGCTGATCTTCACCGGAACTGGCATAGTGATCCAACCCAGGCGAGCCGTTTACTTCCAGGACGCTGTAGTCAGCAGCAAGGTTTGTAATATCTGCGCACGCCAAATCTAGACCGACCAACCTTAGGCTAAAGCTCTTGGCTACAAAAGCTGTGAGCTCGACCCAATGGGTGTCTATTATGTCTGTCACATCTTCCGATGTGCCGCCAGCGGACAAATTGGAAACCGATGAGAGCACAACCCGCTGGCCAGCCATCGGTACGCTGTGCGCATCTAAGTCATGCTGTGCCATGTAGCTCGTGATGTGTGGATCACCAACATCAAGGCGGACATCACGCCCATCCTGATCATATTTTCGTTGCAGTGCAGTGAGCAGCTCTTTAATCGTCTGCCTCCCGTCGCCTGTAACCGCAAGCGGCAATCGTCGATAGGCGCTAATGAGCCGACCATCTAAGCAAACCACTCGGTAATCCTGCCATGCCACAGCTTTCTCGATGACAGCTACTTTTATTCGTTTCGTTTCGTACGACTGGAGCACCGATACGAGTTCGCTCTCAATCTGGACCAAGAAAACATCTTGGCCTTTCGAGCCATCAATAGGCTTAACATACACGGGATAGCCAAGTTCTTGAGCGACATACTCCGGTGCCGTTTCAGTACTCCGCACATTAGGGTTACCAAGAGCGACCTGAGCTAGGCCAATCTGTTTGTGCCACCATGGTAATAAAAATTCAGCACCATCAGGGCAGTTGACGCCAATAGTCCTGAGCAGCATCTTTGTGTAACCCTTGTCTTTTACGACGTGGATTGCTCCGGATGGGTTCAAGCCTATGTCGTATCCGTAGATAACTCTGAAAGACCCGTTGGTATAGGTTAACCGCGCTGCATAACCGTATTCCGGCTCCACCTCAACCTTAGTGACATTGCGCAGTTCGCCATCAGCAAAGAGCTGGAGTACGTGGTTGACCATTACATGGAAGTACGGCTGTGGCTCGGTGATTGTGAACTGTCGCATAACACTCTACATCAATCGTTGCTCAGGTAGTGTACCACGCCTGATCGTGCGCATAATCTAAACTCGACCACCGTCTTCTTGCATAGCCAAAACGAGACCTCTAAAGAAGAGACTAGGCAACACTGGTGCGAACCCTCATACTGTGGATTCGTGCTTGCGTTGAAAATGGCTGTGTACGAGTAATATGTACCCGACCCAGAGCATGTACTAGTGCCAAACTGTACCGTAATCGAGAAACTGTCTCTATACTAGCCGTTAATAAGCGTGCCCTGGGGTAGGCCGACGGACATTGCCATTGCAGCCCCAGGCAAAAGGAACGCAAGTACCAACACAGCAGCTAACCCACGAGCAAGAGTATGCGCTATTGTCATTTTAGCTATAGCGTACGTGACGAGCGACCAGGGTTCAAGACGCTTAAGCTAAAAGATTTCCTCTTCTGCCCGTGGCGTACCCATGACTGACATGAGCATGCCGCTTGTATTGGTGACACCAACAGTCACGTGGTTTTGGTCCATAGGATCGATAAACATAGTTAGTGCAAACACAGAAGGCGGAGAGCCCGCAGGAAAATTTAGGTGTCTGCCATTATGTACAGGCCCGAACTCCACAGCGTGCCACTGCCAGCTCAGCGCCACAGCCCCACTGTGCCGGCTTAAATCCTTGGGCTGATTTTGCCGTACAGGGTAGGGATCATAGGTGCCATCCATCACGATAAGTTGCCCGTCAAATCCAACCGGAGCTCTATCATCGGGTACGATCAGCCCCTGGTTCCCAGTATCGTAGCGTGTGTCATGAAAGAATGCGATGTTATAAAATGGCTCGCCGGCATCCTCATGGCTTTGATCACCCGAGAGTACATCACCAAGCCGGATAACAGCTAACACGTCAAGATGGTCTGGCACAGCTATCACTGGTGAAACGCGGTTGTCAAACCACACCGTTTCGCCGTGCTCCAATAACATTTGAGGAGCTTGCTCCGTGCCTGTTGTCTCAATAGTATTATCCCAGCGCTCATTGGCGCTAACATCTCGTGCGGCACTCATAACCTATATTATAACACTATAATGCACTCCCGTCACTAGTATATTAAAGATAATCAATCATACACAAATAGCCCCTTACGGGGCTATAAGTACAAGCTAACTATTCATGGAACAATTCAGGATGGGCAATAGGGTACGTCGGGCGACGTGGTAGCAGCTAGGCTGTTAACGTTTTATTGACGCATTTCTGCCATCCCAGTCCATCAATCTTCCCTGATATATACTTCACAAATCCATTTATGAAACCAGTTCTGAGATTGTCTGAGATCAGCCACGGAAGCGTTACTTTGCAATGTCTTGGAATGATATTACTCATGCCGATTTACATCCCCGGAGGGGAGACACGCAGAGGGACAACATTACTACCCACTTAACCATCACGACCTGCTAGAGGACGTGAGTTGCAACGACGACCCACAACAGAACGTTGGAGACGACGAGCAGGAACAGAATCAGATTCTGTCGTTGTTCGTGGTTCATGTTATCACCTCCTTTCGTCAGTTTTTTGCCCCTGCGTGCCCAATTGACGACCAAATATGATCGGCACTTGGGCACGCAGTAATAACTGCGAAAGGTGGCTGCTTCTTGACTGCATCCTGAATGTTAAGGTAACTTTGCAGGCTCAACCTTCGTCAGAAGAGAGCCAACAAAAACAACTGCAGGCACTGCCCACAGCTGAAACGTTAATTATAGAAGATTATACCTGCAAGGTCAATTATAATGTCTTACGAGTCAGACTATAACCAGTTGACTAATAAATCCGGCTGAAGGCCAGCGTTATTCGCTCCCTGAACAAAGGCATTGAGATCCTCTTGGAACGTAGAACGAAAGTGCATGAGCACAATATCACCAGGCTGCATCTTAGTACCATTCTGGTACTTAATGACACCGTTGTTTATCGATGCGTCCCACATGACCACTGCTTTCATCCCGCAGTCCGCCGCCGCTTGTAATGTCGTGGTGTTATACGCTCCTCCTGATGGCCTGAGCAATACTGGTCGTTTGCCAAACCAGCTGCTAAATATATCTGCATTTTTACAGATATCTACTTTTTGCTGGTCATACGTAAGATTGGTTAGGAGATAGTGGTCATACGTATGGTTCTCAATATCTGATCCGGTACGACTAGCCAGATCGTTGAAAAACGAATAGTCAGTATTAATAAATCGATACACCAAAAAGAATGTCGCCTTAACGTTTCCAGCCTGCATAAGCTGGGCATCAGTCGGATTAGTGACAATACCGTCGTCGATCGTAAGAAACGCCACCTTTTCTGTGGTAGGAATCCTTGTTATGACAGGGACGGTTCCGTTGACAACAGGTGGGACTGTGTACCCATGGATAGGCAGGACTGCTGTACTGACCGGCGCAGACTCGGGCTCTGTAGGCAGTGGTCTTGACATGTTAGGTATGCTCACATCTGTTAAAAAGTTGGTGTAACCAAATTGCGAAAAATATGGTCGATCAACGACGACAACAAAAGCTCCAATAGTAAGGCAGATGATCAACACCATAACTGAGTAGAACGTGGGCTTCTTGCTTGTAGGTATTAAGCGGAACATGCAACGTCTATTGTACCTGAAGCATATATTGAAAAAACAAGAGATATAAAATAGAGAGAGCCAT
>JANWHZ010000051.1 GCA_025450135.1 Candidatus Saccharimonadales bacterium | reverse complement strand
TGCCTGGAAAGTGCTCATGCGGGGCAAGTTCAATGTACAATTCGTGACTCAGGAAAACCACCGGGCTGATGACGATATTCAGGAGAGTATCAATGAGTTACGCTATTATCTCGACTGGTTCAGACAGTACACGAAGAAATAGCCGTACAGTTTTATTACAACTGCCTGACGATTACCGGCATATGGTGATTCTGTAAAAATTGGCGCTGAAAAAGACAGTCAGATGTACCACACTTTTCCTGGTTAGCATAAGGTAAAGCGAAGGAGGTGGGTGCATATGTTATCACTACATAAGATTAATCCAATGGTGCGGGCAGTGGGCACGATGGGGGCCGTCGCCGCCCTGGTAACAGGTGTAACGTTTGCGAATTTGACGTCTAATACCGCGGCTTTGGCGGACAACACATTATCAACTGCAACTGCTAGTCTGGTCATTGGTAGCGTATCTGATTGTACGGGTGTATCCACGACGAGCGTGCCCGGTATGCACTTTACGAACTTAGTACCTGGTCAAACAAGTGACCCGTTCACGTTCTGCCTTGGTAACACGGGGAGTATTCCACTAGATATTACAGCGCAAATCCCACAGGATCTGAGTTCATCATCACTTGACCCGAGCAAAGTAACACTTAGTATTACTTGTGGCGGGGGGACCATCACGAAAACACTTGCTGACCTTCATAGCTCAGCGTGGGCTTTCCCGAGTAATCCGATCAGTGCTGGAGGAATGTGGTCGTGCAGTGCAACGGCAACACTCGACTCAAGTGTGACTGGAGGCAGCGTGAATCCGTTCACGATTAACTTTGTAGGTACGCAAGTCTAAAAGTATTGCATTGGGGAGTATGCGCTACATTTCCAAGGTTACCACCGGCTTAAGCGTCGTCCTGCTCCTGGCTTGCTGCGGAATATGGTTGTTGCTCAGTGCTCCCCGCGTAGGTTATGAAGCGCTAGCGATTCCGACTGGCAGCATGCGTCCTAGCATGCCGGCCGGTTCGTTAGCGCTTGTCCATGTTGTACCGGTTTCAAGCTTGCGCGTAGGCGATGTTATTACTTACGTCGATCCGTTTAACCCACATAAAACAATTACGCACCGGATCGTAAGAGTGTATACGATCGCGAACAAGGTGCCCGGTTTTATAACGCGCGGTGATGCCAATGCAGCTTCGGACTTACCGATACCCGCAGGTAGTGTGCAAGGTAAGGTAACGTGGTACGCACCATACGTGGGTAGCATACTATCGTGGATGCGGAGTTGGGCGGGCATAGCTGTGCTTGTTTATCTGCCGGCGTGCTTAGTAGTGGTCGAAGAGATTAAACGTCTTCGCGAGTATTTCCGTTCGTCGCTACCTTATCGTTTAGCAAATTACCGTAGGAGCACACAATCGCAATCACGCCTACCTAAACTGGTTGCAGCACCGCTAGCAGGAGTGGTAATGACCGGTGTACTTATTAGCCAGCCACTTGTGTATGCACTTTCTATTAGTAACAATGCCGTATTAACAGACAACCATATTAGTGCAGTTCTAGCTACTCCTCGATCGAGCTGCAATAACGATACGAATATATCGATTCATAGCAATTCTTCACAGTCAGCAGCTTCAGGAACAGTGACTAGCCGTGATTCAACAAACGGAGGAGGCGCCGTAAGCGGGAACGTGAGAAACACAAATGCCACGGACACACGTACCTCAATTAGTAGTAGCTGCTAATAACTCCGAAGTCATTTATACTGGCGTCATGGATCACAAGACAGTTGAGGACTACATTTTAAGCATGGCGAATGCTGAGCTTGATTACCCATTTGGTAAAGACGTGGCAGTGTATAAGGTAGGCGGTAAGATGTTTGCCTTAATAGATGAGGAAAGCGATCCAATTCGGATCAGTCTGAAATGCGATCCACTGTTGAGCAAAGTGCTGCGTGACAAGTATGAAACTGTTATGCCAGGTTATCATTTAAACAAGAAGCACTGGAATACACTTATTCTAAGTGGTCAGCTTACATGGGAAGATGTGCAAGATCTAATACGCCATTCGTATAATTTAGTTGTTGAAACCTAAGAGCCTTGCTTGCTAAGTACGATAAGTAATTCAGCATGTCGGTAGGCATTATCGATAAGCTGGCGCTCGTGGACGTTGGAGGTTGCACTAAATGCTTGCCTAAGCCCAGCAGCATAAGAGTTGAGCTCGCCTTGCGTTATTGATGTATACGTCTGGCCGTATGTGCCGGCCTGCTTCGCAGCTGCAAGCTGGCTATCAGATTGGGTATTATGTCGGGCGGCTAGAACCTGGGAAGACAGAGTTGTACCAGTTGCTTGAAGATATGTCAAAAAGGCTTGTTGATCGCTGGCGAGACTTACTTCAGTGGTTACAGCAAAATCTTGTATCGGACCAAGTGTGTGGTCGTTAGCCGGCTCTTGCGAAATACGTACCAGCTCAGCCTGCTCCTGAGTGAGCACAGTAAAGTTCTGGGCACTTCCGCCGCTACTTGCCGTAAGCAGGGCAATGCCAATCCAGATTATGAGTAGTAAAACGAGACCACCAACTGACACAACAGTAATGCGAGTTTTTAATGGCGCCGCGACGAGCCAGCTGGTTGAGTGCTTATTGTTGGCGTTTACAATAAAGTCATATTGATTAGGGCCAGATACGGAGGGTACCATTGGCTGCTGTGGTTGCATACCTATTATGGTAGAGGAAAAGTGCTTAAGCCTCAAGGTTGGCATAACGTTAGTTATCTTACAGCCATGCCTTGATCTTCGTGGTTTGCTGTAAGAAATAGGAGGGCTTACTATGGCGACGAAGAGAGAACTGCCCGGGGCGTACTACTACAATATTGCGCTGCCAAGCATGTATGTTTCGCAGTTGGAGTTCCTTGCACATACACTGGGGCTGGGAAGCGACCAAATGCGGTATATTGAGTTACCTTCGCTCCACGAGCCTACTGCTGGAGCAGAGCTGGACGAACTAGATATGCGTCCGTACGCCGTGCGCTATGATAGCTTTGCAACATGGGAGATGTTACATGGTGAGGTGATGCGTAGACTTGTCGATGATACGCTTCAAGCATTGCCTGTGCAGGATGCGCATAGCGCCGCCTAGTGATCTTCTTATGCTTGTTTGCCAAGGAGTTCTACTAGATACTAGCTAATATGGACGCGGTGGAGGATATAAAGGCGCGGCTTAGTATCGAGGACGTCATTAGTGAATACGTCCAGCTGAAGCGTACCGGCCGCAATTGGAAGGGCTTGAGTCCCTTTACGAGCGAAAAAACGCCGAGTTTTGTTGTTAGCCCTGAGAAACAAATCTGGCATGATTTTTCGTCGGGTAAAGGCGGTAATATGTTCAGCTTTGTTATGGAAATGGAAGGGCTGGACTTTAAAAGTGCGCTAGAGCTCCTCGCACGTAAGGCCGGTGTCGATCTCGAGCAGTACCGGCGGAATACACATGGCGGCGGCCCAGATAAAGAACGGCTGTACGGTCTGCTCGAGCTGGGTACAAAATTTTATCAGATGCAGTTTTCGCAGAACCAACTGGCACTCGAATATATATTCAAAAAGCGGCAATTTACCAAAGCGACAGCCCTGGCCTGGCAACTTGGCTATGCTCCGAATACTGGTACAGCGCTTGTTGATTTCTTAAAGAGCCGAGGCTATTCAGAGAGCGAAATGCGACAAGCGGGAGTAACTGCTCAGCGTCGCTCAGGGTTGGGCGACATGTTTCGCGGGCGCTTAATGGTGCCGCTGGCAGATGCGCAAGGTCGCGTAATTGGATTTACTGCACGTATTCTCGTTGACGATCCCAGCGCTCCTAAATACATTAATACACCTCAGACGGTGCTCTATGATAAATCGCGTCACGTATTTGGGCTGCACTTAGCCAAAGAGGCGATCCGAAAGAGTAAATTCGCTGTGGTAGTAGAGGGGAACTTAGATGTTATTGCTAGCCACCAAGCTAGTATTCATCAGACAGTTGCCGTGGCTGGTACATCATTGACTGAATACCATCTGAAGATACTTGGCCGTTTCACGCATGATATCCGCCTCTGTTTTGATGCCGACCGAGCAGGTATAGCTGCTACAGAACGGTCAATCCCCCTGGCTAGCAAAGTTGGCGTGAGTCTGAGCATTATCGATATCCCAAGCGGTAAAGATCCGGATGAGCTAGTGCGCCAAAACCCCACACTCTGGCAAGAAACGATAAATAATAACCAATATGCGTTAGATTGGTTGATGAGTCGCTATGAAAAATTACTGGATATAACAACCGCGGTAGGTAAGCGCGAATTCACTGACATATTGCTGCCATTAGTGCGTCGTTTGAGCGACAGTGTAGAGCAGGACCATTATCTAAATTCTATCTCACAAATGACTGGAGTCAGCCGTAGGGCACTCGACGCTAAGTTATCTCACGAGCCGGCCGAAAAGATGCGACCGCGGCGTACGCCGGTTGCGGCACCTAGCTTGCCGGATAAACAGTTAGTCGAGTATACAAAAGCGCAGGATCACATACTGGCCCTGACGCTCATGTACCCTAAACTACGCACATATTTACCACTGCTCACCGAGGGTATGCTTGCTCGAGCTGAAAGCAAAGAATTACTCAGCTTCTTGCACACTCATCCCGATTTTGACGGCTCTAAGGAGTCAGTCAATAAACTTGCCGAGATAGCCAAATTACTTCAGGAAAGTGATGCCCAAAATAACAGCGTGCAGACATTAGGTGATTATGTTAAAATGCTTGTATTGCAGTATGAGCAGCTGTACCAAGACCTCGAAGAAACAGAGCTTGTGTACGAGGCTAATAGACTAACAATCCGGATCGTTGAAACATACGTTCGAACACAAAAGCAAACATTCGCTTCCAAACTCGCTAATGCAAACGAGGAGCAAACCACGTCCTTGCTCGAGCAGGTGAAGCAACTCGATAACTTATTACATCAAGTAAGCGGAGGAGCCTGAGTGCCTATGCCTAATAACGATAAGAAGAAAAACGCCAAGCTACCAAAGGTCACTGATGACCTTCAGGCTAAAAAAGACCAGCTGCTTGGCACTGCCAAGAAAGCTGGCAAAATTGACCAAAAAGACATTTTGGCCATTATTCCCGACAAGCCAGAAAATGCCGATATACTGGATCAAATTTATACTGAGCTGACCGATGCGGGGGTTGAGGTTGCTATCGCTGAGCCCGAAGTTGAATTTACTGGTGAGTGGCTTGATGATAACGACGAAGACGCACTGACGACTGACACGTCTGGTTATCTAGATGACGATGTGGCTGATGATTCAGTCCGTCTCTATCTGCGCGAAATTGGCAAAATCCCGCTCTTAAACGCTGAAGAAGAGTTGGCGCTAGCCAAACGTGTATCAGCTGGCGATAAAGAAGCAAAAGATAAGATGGCCGAGGCTAATATGCGTCTGGTGGTCTCAATTGCTAAGCGCTATGTTGGGCGTGGTCTTGACCTGCTTGATCTAATCCAAGAGGGTAATACTGGCCTCCTGCGCGCCGTTGAGAAGTTTGACCCAGACAAAGGATTCAAATTCTCTACCTACGCGACATGGTGGATCCGCCAGGCTATCACTCGTGCCATTGCTGACCAGGCACGCACAATTCGTATTCCAGTCCATATGGTGGAAACGATAAACAAGCTTTTGCGTACCCAGCGTCGTCTAACGCAGGAATTGAACCGCGAGCCGACGAACGAAGAAATTGCACAGGCGATGGAGATCGATGTCGACAAAGTTGAGCACATCATGAAGATCAAGCAGGATATCTCAAGTCTCGATGCTTCTATCCGTGACGATGAAGACGATTCCGTGTTGGCTGACTTCATCGAAGACGAAGACACAGTTACTCCGGAGGAATCTGCTACCAGCCAGCTGCTGAAGGAGCAAGTGAAAGAAATGCTAAGCAGTCTAACCGAACGCGAACAGAAAATCATTAAGTTGCGCTTCGGTATCGAGGATGGTAAGAGCCACACACTTGAAGAAGTCGGTCAGGAGTTTGCAGTTACTCGTGAGCGTATCCGCCAAATCGAAGCCAAGGCACTTGCCAAGCTGCGCAAGCACCGCGACGCAAAGAAACTCCACGACTATATCAAGGGTTAATGCCGCACGGCACAGGTGCTCTATGGTCATGTATAGACACCTGGAACGTCCCCCTCTTCATATCTGTTACAATAGGGGTCATGAAGTATAGACTTATCGGTATTTCCGGGACTAATGGAGCGGGGAAAGATACGGTCGGGCATATTCTCGTCGACCGATTCGATTATTTGTTCGTTTCTGTCACGGATTCACTACGGGCCGAAGCGCGGCGCCGGGGAATTGAACCTGCCCGTGAAAACTTGCGCATCGTGAGCGCAGACTGGCGCCGCGAATTCGGGTTGAGCGTCCTGGTTAATAAAACCATCGAGCATTACGCTGAAGCCGTAAGGGATACTCGTGGGCTTGCCATGGCGTCGCTGCGCAACCCTGCGGAGGCTGATCGCATTCACGAATTGGGTGGTATTGTGCTGTGGATCGATGCTGACCCTCGCATACGTTTCAAGCGAGTACGGGCTAATGCGTTCGCTCGTGACCGAGCGGCAGAAGATAACAAAACGTTTGAGCAATTCATAGCCGAAGAACAGGCAGAGATGCATCGCAGCGCCGGCGCAGACGCCGCAACGCTTGATATGTCCGCCGTCAAAGATCGCAGTGACTTTACGATCGTTAACGAATATAGCACTACCGACGGCCTTGCCGATGAATTAGCTCGTGTACTTGAACTATCGTAGACCACATCTTATAAGAGTTGGCTGTTAGACTATCCGCGTTGGCTGCGTATTTCGCGATGCAGCTGCAAAACTGCTTCCCGAGTGTGGTGGCGAGTATGATGCTGAAACAAGCGAAAGCCAGTGTAAAGTAGGCCCGTAACGCAGAGTGCGAGCCAATTCGCAGGTAGTAATACTGCAGTATCGGGCAGTTGCTGCAGCCAAGGACTATATAGTATGCCTATCACGACCAAAGCCGCCGAACACAAATATACCCAGCTTCGGGCGGTAAGTGCTGTCTTAGTTTGGTAATA
>JANWHZ010000050.1 GCA_025450135.1 Candidatus Saccharimonadales bacterium | reverse complement strand
CATACGAACTATACTGTTTTTTTATCGACATGCTGTTTAGGGTTCGACCGCAATTAATTGTGCGGTGCTTGTCGCAGGCTTTACGACTGCCTGAAGTCTTTACGATATATTTTCCAACGAGTAGTACAGCCACGATCATTTCAAAAACAAAAACAAAAAACATAGCCATTCGACATGCTGCCAGAAGACACCGTGTAGCTTTCACCTGATCCCCAGTACGGTATGTGCGCGGGCAACTTCACTAAAACTGAGGCCAAATGAAAACCGCCGAGTATGTCTCGGCGGTTTTCCTACAAGTAACTTTTTGTTTACAGAACAGCCTTGGCTTTGCGTCGCAATACGATCTGGTGCAAGGCTGCACCGATTGTTGAGACGCCAGCGAAGATGCCGACCGTACCTTCAGGACCTGTCTTAGGTAGCGGACCGTGAGTCGTACTACCGTTGAACTGGCAGGCACTTGTGGTGGCGAAAGTCAAACCTGTCTTGCTGGTAGCGACAAATGAAGCAGAGAAACTCTGGTCCTTTGACGTGTCGATTGCATATTCGTGTTTGACTGGCACAGACATCTGAGGATTGCCCGAATCTGGGTTGACGGCGACCGTTGACTGGGACCCGTCGGCATTCGTAAAGGTAAATTTGTAGCTCGCTGCTGTGTCAGTGCCCTGAACCTTACCGACGAAATTGTAGATCTGGTCGGTCGCTGTACTGCTCGAATCAAGGCTAGAGGTAAGCTGCAAGCAAGCGAACGTTAATTTCTGCTTTGCGGGAATTGTGATGCTCTTCTGGCAAGCTTCGACTTGTGGTTGACTATTGACGATTGCCTTAATGGTGTATGTCTTATCTGTATCAAGCCGTGTATAGGTGTGAGGGCCAAAGCTCATCGTAGACTGCCCGTTGGTTACAGACTTAGTTTCGGTAGCACTGTCGCCGTAGTCAATCTTGTACGTAATATTGCTAACATTTTGGACCGTGGCAGTGACTGTGAAAGTGTAAACGAATGAACTATCGTCTTGGCTATCAAGTTTGTAGTCAAGCTGCTTACAAACGAGTGACTGAACGTATGGCTTGAAGGTGAGCGCATTGCCGCATGGTGTCCAGAGCGCGAAGTCGGCGACACCGTTGGTCATATGAACAAGCGTTTGCTCGCTGTGGATCAAGTTGCCGTTACCGTCCTTAAGGAAGAACCAGTTGCCGTCACGAGTGTGGACATTGGTTACTGGCTTACCGTCAGCACCGGTGAGCGCTGGATAGGCGCTCGGAGGTTGGCAGTAGCCCGATTCTGGTGTCATTGATGGGCAGCGAGAGGAAATCTGGATGTCAGTTGCAACGACATTACCGCTCACCACGATTGACGTATGATCTTTTACTGGGCTGGTAGCTGCATCGTATGCAGTACCGATAAACCACGTACCACTGTTAAAGAGGGTACTGATACCAGCTTTGCTACCCGTCTGCTGGAAATAGATAGCGTTGTAGATCTGCTGGATGTCTGTGTGGGTTGCTGGGTTGCCTGAGTGCGCATCGCTATTGGCGTTATAGTAGTTCTGAAAAGATTGCAGCGCCTGAAGCAGATTGCTTCCGCCGTCCACGCCACAGTACAGAATATTTGTTTCAGGAACATCGTCCTGTGGGCAGCTTGATGCGGCAACAGCTGTTGCTGGTTGCAGCTGCGGAACTACGGTAGGAAACCCTACAGAACCGCTAATAACTAGGGTAACAGCACCTGCGGCGCTAACGCCTACCAAGCTTAGTTTCTTCAAGAATTTGGAAATACGCTCTCTCATTAGTAGTCCTCCCGGCTAATGTTGCTCAGAATACACTAAATTAGCAATTTAGTCAAGTATTTTCTCTACTCGTCTTTAGTGCCTCCACCCTCTGTCACTATCTAAGCATGCGTAAAAACAGCTTGTCAATAAAAGTATGTACTAACTTGACAAGCCGATGTCCAAGGAAGGCTCGCGCTTATGCTGCAAAAGCTACTTAGCCTTCACGAGTTTACCGTCTTGCAGGCGGAACGACTCATCGGTGCGGCCAGCAATTGATAAATCATGGGTAACGACTATGATGGTTGTTTTCTGCTCGCGTGACAGCTTATGCAAGAGGTCAAATATCTTCTTACCTGTTTCGGTATCGAGATTGCCCGTCGGCTCATCCGCGAGTATGAGTGCAGGTCTATTGGCGAGGGCCCGGGCAATCGCTACACGTTGCTGCTCGCCGCCACTAAGTTTGCCCGGTTTACGTTGTTGCTTATCACTGGTTATGCCAACTTGGTCTAACAGTTCGGTGGCGCGACGTAGGCGGCTGCCAGACGGTAGGCCGTTGAAACTCATAGGCAGCATGACGTTTTCAAGGGCCGTAAGGTTAGGGATGAGGTTATAGCTCTGAAAAACGAAGCCTATTTTCTTTCGCCGGTAGTCAACGAGTGATCGATCTCCGAGTGCTGCAATATCATGTCCGGCAATGTTGATCGAGCCTTTTGACGGTCGGTCAAGCGCACCCAGCAGCGAGAGCAGTGTCGATTTGCCGCTACCACTCTTACCAATAATTGAGACAAATTTACCTTCTGGAACACTGAAGCTAACATTACGAACAGCAGATACCGTTGTGTCACCTGACTGGAATGTCTTCGTGAGGTCGCGTACTTCTATCATATGGTTCTCCTCTATTCTGCGCGCATTACTTCATATGGTTTAACCCGGGCAATCATCCAACCTGCGAACGAGCTGCCAATCGCGGCGATGAGTAGTGAAGCCGCCAAACCATAGGCCAGGATGCTCCATCCAATATTCGTCGTAACGTTGCTGGCGCTGTTGAGTAATCCATTACCACTGCGCTGCAAGAAGTTACCAGTTACTGAGCGGGTGCCAAAGAATCTGCCGCCGCCAGCAAACCGTGCTCCGCCGCTAGATGTCTGTGCAGTGCTTGACAAGCTCGCGGTAGTACTAGAGCTAACAAGCATGTTGGTGACGGGATTGCCTCCAGCTACCCCAATGACGACGCCGATGAGCGCTCCGGCCACCGTCAATGTTAGTGCTTCACTCATAAACTGTAGAACAACCCGTGAGTTGCTTGCGCCAATGGCCTTCAAAATGCCGATTTCACGTCGACGTTCGCGGACAATCATCACCATAGTCAGCAGGATGATCACACCACCTGCAATGACCGCCCCCATCAGGCTGATGAGTGATATGCTCGCCACATTCTCTAGCGGTTGCACGGCGTTATTGGCTTCCTCTTGTGCACTCTGGACGTCAGCACTACTGCCGAGCATATTTTTAACGGCAGTAGTTGCAGCCGATAAGTTGTCGAGCGTATCAACGGTAGCGACAGCGCTTGTAATATCTCCGGTTTGACCAGTGAGGCGCTGTAGTGTGGCGAGTGAGACAACGACCGTGCTATTGGCGCCTTGGTTGCCCGTATCGAAGAGGCCGACAACTTGTAATGTTTGGCCGTATGCGGTAAAAGTCGAGCCAACGCCTAGATTGTTCTTGCTTGCCATCGCGGTGCTAATCATTGCGTCATTGCTATCCTTGGCGCCATCAAGCATAGCGCCGCTCTTCAGGATCGCATCGTTGCTGTTAAGCTTCGTCGGATCCGTGGTGCCAACGATGGGAACAGGCAGACTGAAGTTAGCCGGTAGACTACCGCCCCCATTCACAAATATCCGGGAGCCGATACCGCCATTATTGTCGCCATTCGTATTTAATGTCACAGGTGATGTCAGGCTTGTTTGTGCGTTAGTGTTTGCATCACCGCCAAATCTACTGAACGAAGGCTGTGCCGCACCGATGGTGGTTAGACGGTCGGCTAGTACCTCAGCAAGGTTAGTTATGTGTGCGAGCGACTTCACCTTGTCTACACTACTCGTCGTCAGTGCATTATTAGCATCGCTGAAGCTGTTAAAGCCAGCTGGTGCAATAGTGATCGTAGTGCCAACTGCGCTTTTGACATCGTTGATCTTTTGTTTAACTGCTTGGTCGGCAATGAGCATTACCAGACATAAACCGATACTGAGCCCAAGAATGAACATTATCGAGATTGAACGGACTGCGTTCCTGAAGGCGTTGCGCAAGCCAAGCGTAAATGTATTCATATGTCGGACTCTAGGCTGCAAAACTGAACGACGGCTGAAGTAACGGACGCATGGTATTATTTAGTGAGTAATCCCGCTTATGACTGAAGCCAAAAACGAAAAATTGGGGCTTACGAACGCCCAAGCACGCCGGCGTCTCCTTAAGTATGGGTATAACGATGTTATCGAGACAAAACGTTTTGCGAGCGTGCTGGCGCTGTTGTCGAGATTCAAAAATCCACTCGTGGTTATTTTGCTGTTGGCAGCCGTATTATCCGGCATTCTTGGTGATAAGACGAGCGCGGTGATCATTGTAAGCATTGTTCTCTTTAGCACCATGCTCGATTTTGTGAATACCTATAAAAGCGACAAGGCGGCCGATGCGCTCAAGAGCCGAGTTCGGGTGGAAGCAGCCGTCTATCGTAGCGGCAAAGTAATCGAGTTACCGGTTCGCTTATTAGTACCGGGTGATGTGGTGCAGCTTAAGGCTGGCGATGTTATTCCTGGCGATGGCAAAGTATTGACGTGCGAACATTACTTCGTAAATGAGTCGGCTCTCGACGGCGAGTCGTTCCCTAAGGCCAAGGAGCCAGACGCAGAGCTTTTTATGGGAAGCAGCACCGTCAGCGGGATGGCAACAATGACCATCACTGCTACTGGACGTGGCACGAAATTCAGCAAAATAGCCGCATCATTGGCTGGTGCCGAGCCTCCGACAGAGTTCGACCGTGAGATTAAGGGCTTCAGTCTGCTCATTATTCGCATAACATTTGGGCTCGTACTGTTTGTGTTCTTAGTAAATAC
The DNA here is from genome assembly GCA_025450135.1 of Candidatus Saccharimonadales bacterium. Lineage (GTDB taxonomy): Bacteria > Patescibacteriota > Saccharimonadia > Saccharimonadales > UBA4665 > JANWHZ01. Next base: position 6,241 of record JANWHZ010000050.1, on the reverse strand, counting down.
GCTGCTCAAACATAATGTTTTCGACTCACTACTATTTAGCTTGGCGCTGGCAGTAGGGCTGACTCCCGAGTTGCTACCGATGATCATTACGCTGACTCTTACAAAAGGGTCGCTTGCTATGGCCAAACGTGGTGTCATCGTCAAAAAGCTGGCTGCTATTGAAAATTTCGGTAGTATGGATATCCTTTGTACTGACAAGACGGGTACGCTCACTGAAGACCGTATCGAAGTTATTAAGTATGTCGATGGGTTTGGGGAGGAGTCGAACGGCGTGCTGCTCAACGCCTATCTTGGAAGCAGTTTTGAATCTGGCTTCAAGAGCCCCTTGGATGACGCAATCAAAGAATATCGCCATTTATCTATTGCTGAATATTCCAAACTGAGTGAAATCCCATTTGACTTCGAGCGACGCCGTTCGTCAGTGGCAGTGAAACACGAGACAGGTACGCTCTTGATCACACGAGGCGCGCCAGAAGAAGTATTAAAAATATGCACGAAATACGAACATGATGGGACCATTGATGAAATAAGCGAAGAGGCGCGAGAGAAAATTCTGGAACAGTTTAAGACGCTTAGCCAAGATGGCTATCGTGTTCTTGGTGTAGCCACCAGAAAGATTGATCGGGATACACCGCATGAAATCAGTGACGAGAATGAAATGACCCTACTTGGGTTCGTCGCCTTTGTTGACCCGGCAAAGAAAACGGTGGCCGAAACACTGCGTCAGATGCATGACAACAATATTGAGATTAAGATCTTAACGGGTGACAACGACCTCGTGACGCAGAAGATTGCTAGCGACATTCATCTGCATGTCAAAGGCATACTCACCGGCACTGAAATTGAAGCAATGAGTGACGAGAAATTGTCTGGTCTACTCGATCAGACAACGATTTTTGCGCGGGTGAACCCAGAGCAAAAGCTGCGAATTATCCAACTGCTTCAGAAAGCCGGACATGTCGTAGGCTATATGGGCGATGGCATTAATGATGCGCCCTCGTTGCGTGCGGCGGATACGAGCATATCTGTTAATAACGCTGTAGACATTGCCAAGGATACAGCGGATTTCATTTTGATGCACAAGAGCTTAAAGGACCTGATAGAGGGCATTATCGAGGGTCGGCGCACGTTTGCAAACACGCTCAAGTATCTAAAAATGGCCCTTAGTTCTAACTTCGGCAATATGTTTTCAATGGCTGGCGCCAGTATTCTGTTGCCATTTTTACCAATGCTGGCTCCGCAAATCCTGCTTAATAATCTCCTGTATGATACCTCTCAGTTGACGATCCCGCTTGACTCGGTGGACCCTCAGGAGCTACAACACCCTCACGTTCTGAGCATGTCAGCACTTAAGAAATTTATGTGGGTTTTTGGGCCGCTCAGCTCATTATTTGACTTCATAACATTTTTTGTTCTATACGGTGTTTTGCACCTTACTGTGGGCCAATTTCAAGCGGGATGGTTTGTTGAATCCATTGCAACGCAAGTGCTGGTCATCTGGGTTTTGCGCACGACCAGCGTGCCGCTTATCCAAAGCTGGCCGAATAGATACGTTGCGTTAACAACCCTTGCGGCCATAGCAGCAGCTTGTGTGGTGGTATTTAGCGGGCTAGCGTATTATTTCAAATTTAGCGCCTTACCATACGCTGCCACCATTTCAATAGCCAGTATCGTTCTTGTGTACTTAGTCGCTGTCCAGCTTTGTAAATCAATGTTCTACCGTTGGATACGCTTGTAGCAGCTGCAGGGAAGCCAGGACACCTAGGGCTGATCCCACTGTTCGTGATGGTATAGCACGTACTGCTCTGGAGCCATAGTACAACTGATGGCAATGATCGTCTTAAAGCTATGCTGAGTACGCTCTAACCTGGCTCGCTATTTTTTCCCTTTGCGCCAAAGCCTTGACGGCCACCAAATGCGCTTGCCGATGTCATAACTAATGGCAGGCACGAGAAGTGAGCGGACCACGATCGTATCAAGCAGTACTCCGAAGGCGACAATAAAGGCAATCTGTACGAGGAACAATATAGGTACAACTGCCAGCGCGGCAAATGTTGCTGCCAAGACAATGCCTGCAGAAGTGATGACGCTGCCGGTGACGCTGAGGCCACGTAGAATTCCAGCTCGGCTGCCAATTTTCTTTGCTTCTTCACGAACTCGGGTCATGAGGAAGATGTTGTAGTCAACGCCGAGCGCAACGAGGAAGATAAAGGCAAACAGGGGAATAGCTGCGTCAGAACCGGCGAAATTGAAAACATGGTTGAAAACCAGTGCCGATATACCAATGGTGGCGCTGAAACTTACTATCACACTGGCAATAAGCAGAGCAGGTGCTATAAGCGAACGCAACAAGAGTATTAGAATGATAAATATCACTGCTAATACGATCGGGATGATTTTGTGAAGGTCGGCGGTAGCGGCATTGTTGCTGTCGAGCATAATAGCTGACACGCCGCCAACCAGCGCGCTCGGATCAGCATTTGAAACGTTTTTTCTTAGCTGCTTAATAATTGGTGTTGCCTGTGAAGAGTCAGCCGAGACGTTAAGTTCGGCGGTAAGCATGACTTTGCCATCGATTATCGCTGGTGTATACGGATTGCTAGTGGCGTGGACGTATTTCTGGTTGGCCTGCTGCGCCGGCAGGTAATCGACATTGCCGACTCCATTGGTGTGCTCTATGGCATCGGCAACGGCGTTGAGCTTACTAGCGTCCGCAATGATGACAGCGGGGCTGCCTGAGCCAGCCGGAAAGTGTTCAGCTAGCACCTTTTGGCCGGTTACTGCATCAGACTTGCCAAGAATGGTATCGCTTTGCGAGACACCGTTCGCCTTGAACTGTGGGAAGGTGACTGCGAATCCGGCTAGTACCACAAAGCAGATTAGCCATACGGCACGTGGGTGTGCTGAAATCGTGGTGGGTATACGGCGCCAAAGACCATGGCGGTCTTCGAGCCCAGTTTTCAATTCATGTGGTTGTGCGATACGCTCAGCCAGCTTCGGGCGAAACGGCCAAAAGGCGACGCGACCAAGTATAACGAGTAGGGCAGGCAATAGGGTCATGGCCGATAGGTAAGAGAATAAGATACCTAGTGCAGCTACTGGCCCGAGGTCACGATTGGAGGTCAGTTCTGAGAACAGCAGACATAGCACACCGGCAATGACCGTGGCGGCCGAAGCGCTAATAGCCTCAATTGAATTCCGAAGCGCATGCAACATTGCATCTAGCGGCTCGGCGTAATGCTGTAGCGCCTCGCGGTAGCGGGCGATGACAAGCAATGAGTAATCAGTTGCTGCACCGATCGCCAGAATCGACAGTATTCCCTGACTTTCGCCGTTTAGCTTGAGCCAGCCTGCATTGACGCTGTGGTAGACCACTAGCCCGGCGACACTCAAGCCAAATATGGCGGTGAGGAGGACGAGAAATGGCAGTACAACCGAGCGGTAGACCAATAGCAATATAAGAAACACAGCAATAAGCGCAACATACAGTAATACTCCATCGATACTGCTAAAGGCTTTAAATAAGTCAGATGCCAATCCGGCTGGCCCGGTTAAGTAGGCCTGGGTGCCGGCTGGAGTGTGCGACTTTACAGTAGTATTAAGGTTGTCAACGGTGGTAGAGACTTTGCCTTCGACTTGCACAATGAATTCAGCAGCCCTACCATCGGTGGCAGGAACGGGTCCGACAACACCCTCGGCGCCACTGGCTACGCCAGCGGTTTGAGCTAACACCGTCTTCAAAGCGGTAAGCTGATGAAGCTGGCCAGGTTGCAAAGCAGTATTCCCGGCCACGACTACGACAGCCGGAATCGACCGGCTGTTAATAAATTTGGTTTGCAAATTTTGAACCTTGGTCGCGTCGGCGTTTTCTGGCAAAAAGCTCTCTTGGTCGTTCGTTGCAACGCTGGATAATTTCCCGAACGATGGGCCGCCAACACTTGCCACTGCAAGCCAGACGAGAATCAGAAACATTGGAATCAGAACACGAAACCACAACACGCGGCCACTTTGAATATTTATGCTCATGCACCTACGATAACGCATTGATAAGCACTTTGAATAGGTTTTTGGTGTTGGTCCTCAGGTTAGACACAGTCCGTGCTGAGACTATGCTAGTACTTTACTTTAGGTACAATGATTAGGAGCGTATGAAAAAAGTATTAGTCGGGCTTGGCGTCATTATTATATTTATCGCCTATAGCTTATGGGTCAGGCATGAGCAGCCAAAAGTCGGTACGGTTGCATCAACAGTTTCGCCAACTACCAACGGCCTGCCTAGTGCGACCAATAACAACGGTAGCAGTACGACGCCACCACCCCCTACCTCTAGCGGCAGCTACAAGAATGGCACGTTTACCGGTGACTCAGCTGATGCATCATATGGCAATATCCAGGTTGCGGCAATCATATCTGGTGGGAAATTAGTTGATGTTACTGTACTGCAATACCCTAATTCTCATGACACCTCGGTGGCGATCAATCAGCAGGCATTACCGATGCTGAAGCAAGAAGCCATTCAAGCGCAGGATCCGAATAACATTCAAATCATCTCTGGGGCAACTTTTACTTCTCAAGCATTCATACAGTCACTGACGACTGCCTTGAATAAAGCCCAAAGCGCATGAAACAAACCCGTCTGATCATGGGCATGCCGATTACGGTAGAAGTTGTTGGGGATGCGTCGACGCATGACTTTAAAGCAGTATTCAACTACTTCAGAGCCGTAGACCATCGCTATAGCACGTATAAACCGGCGAGTGAAATCTCACGCATTAATACTGGCCAGCTCGGTGCAGCATGGAGCGATGAAATGGCGCATGTGCTAGAACTCTGCGAGGAAACTAAACGCGACACGAATGGCTATTTTGATATCAGACGCGGCAATACGCTTGATCCGTCGGGACTGGTAAAAGGTTGGTCAATTAGCAATGCGGCTGTCTTGCTCCGTAAGCGTGGTCATCGAAGCTTCTACATTGAAGCCGGTGGAGACATCCAGACTGAGGGTAAGAATGAGGACGGCGAGCCGTGGCGAGTCGGCATCCGCAACCCATTTCAGATTGATGAAGTCGTAAAAATTATCCAACTATCTGGGAGCGCAGTCGCAACATCCGGCACTTATATTCGTGGCGAGCATATTTATAATCCGCATGACGGCTATAAGCCGGCTACTGCGATTGCCAGCCTCTCAGTGGTTGGGCCGAGTATTTACGATGCCGATCGCTTTGCTACCGCAGCCTTCGCCATGGGCAGGCAGGGTATCCATTTCATTGAATCGCTGCCAGATCTTGAAGGCTACATGATTGATACGGAAGGCATGGCTACAATGACGAGCTACTTCGACAGGTACATTGCATGAATATTCTAAAACCAATCGATTCATTGGTAGATAACCTGACTATGTACCGGCTGGTACTGTATTACCTCATTGGCTTGCTGCTGGGTGCTATTGGGTTATCCGTAGCCGGCGATCTACGCTATAGCCCGATCGCGATTGCGGGCTCGTCGCTTATTCTTGTTGCGGCATGCTGGTCGGTCAATAAAGTGCTAGCATACATATTTGAGGCACCGACTAATACCGAGTCGTCACTTATTACCGCGCTCATTTTAGCGTTGATCATTACCCCTGATCTTAGCAAAATCGGCATAACGTTTCTTTTGGCCGCATCAGGCCTGGCAATGGCATCAAAATACGTACTCGCCATAAATCGTAAGCATGTTTTTAACCCAGCTGCCATAGCAGTATTCCTGACGTCGTTTGGACCGGGGTTGACGGCCAGCTGGTGGGTCAGTTCGTCGGTGATGCTCCCATTTGTACTAGTCGGCGGTGTGCTGCTAGCGCGCAAATTACGGGAGGCAACACTTCTCTTCTGTTTCTTTGTCTTTACTGCAGTCGTTTCAGTGCTATGGGCTTTGCCTGGTGCCGGACAAATTAGCACAACGCTACAACATACGTTCTTAGATTCGCCAATGTTTTTTCTGGGATTCGTCATGCTAACCGAGCCGTTGACTGCCCCGCCAACGCGGCTTTTAAGGGTAGTCTATGGCGGCATTGTCGGCGTGCTTGTGCCACCCCAAGCCCATATTCTTGGATATTACACATCCCCTGAAATGGCGCTGGTGGTAGGCAATATGTTCTCGTACTTTGTTAGCCCGAAGACAAAATTGTTTCCAGCACTCAGGCGGAAGGTGCTCGTAGCTGCCAATACGATAGACTTTGTCTTTACACCTGATCGCCCACTTG
>JANWHZ010000049.1 GCA_025450135.1 Candidatus Saccharimonadales bacterium | reverse complement strand
TTACACGCATGCCCACGCTTCAAGCTGCACTGACATTATTTGAACGCATTAAGCAGGCCGTCGTCGTCAATGCACCTGAGACGCCGGTCAATCCACGCTTTGGTTCGCTGGCACAGGCAGCAGTCTTATCGTTACAAACTGCGCTTGATGTAGCCGCTGAGCAGGGGAGTACAACCGTGCTCACGACGTGGAAAAACAACTGGTTGGCACGCGACACCAACAATACATTGATATTTGACGGTGAGCTGGAAAGCAAGCGCGTGCAAGCTCTGGCGGATGTCGTAGACCAATATCAAGCTGTGCTCACTGAACGCGGCCTATATGATTTCGACGATATGATTCTGCGTGCCATCGACGTACTAAGACAGCATGACGATCTTCGTTTTACACTCCAAGAACAATATCTTTATCTGTTACTTGATGAATTTCAAGACACCAACACGGCGCAGCTGCAGCTTGTCCAGCTACTGACGAACAATCCAATCAGCGAAGGACGGCCAAATGTTATGGCGGTTGGGGATGATGACCAGGCAATATATGCCTTTCAGGGGGCGTTGTACTCCAATATGTTAGATTTTTATCACCACTATCGTGATGTGCGCGTTATCAATTTGACGGAGAACTACCGCTCTCATGCCGACATTATCACTACTGCCGGACGCGTCGCCGATCAGATCCAGGAACGGCTGCACGGGTATTTTGACGGCACTAGCAAAACACTCATTGCCGCGAGTCCTGATATGCCACCGCAGGCAGCTATCTCACGCTGCGAATTTTTAAGTACCATCGCACAGTCCGACTGGATAGCTAGGGACATCAAAAAGCGGCTCGACGCTGGCGTACCGCCTCGTGAGATAGCCGTACTGGCACCTAAACATCGGCAGCTTGAGCCCCTTATACCATATTTAAATGCACTAGACATCCCGGTCCGATACGAAAAGCGGGAGGATATTCTTAAGTCACCTGTCGTGAAACAGCTCGTCACGATGTGCCGCTTGGTGCTGGCGCTGCACTACAATGACGAAGCGACCGCTGACAGCTTATGGCCAGAAGTATTGAGTTACGACTTTTGGCATGTATCCACAAGCAGTATTTGGGACATATCATGGCAAGTCGCCGATCGGCGGCGAGCTGCGGCTGCTAACGACGAGACAAGTTACCTATCGTGGAGCCGAGCATTGTTAGCTGATGGAACTCGCTTTCGCATTCCAGCGCTGCTGTTTTTGACGCTCGCCAACAAGGTGCGTCAAGAAACTGGTGAAGTAATGCTCGATTATCTTACTGGTACCACTATTGTCGACACGAATGAGGCTGACATACCGCAGGTATATAGCCCGCTTCGCGATTACTACACAAGCGACGACTTTCGCCGCGACTTTCCTGAGTTGTTTTATGAAACGTTGTCCCATTTAGCAGTGCTACGCGCGCGGCTGCGAGATCATCAAAATACGAACGAGGGCGCAATGTCACTGCAGGACATCATTGATTTTGTCGATATGTACCAAGCTGCTGACGAACAAATGGTTAACACCAGCCCCTACAACCAAGAAGCCGACGCCGTGCAAGTCATGACCGTATATAAAGCTAAAGGACTTGAATTTGAGCATGTGTATCTGCCGGCGCTTCAGGATGACGTGTGGGGTAACACGTCACGCTCCCAGAGCAATAGAATTACATTGCCCGCTAATTTGGCTCCCATCCGGCACGCCGGCGCCACGGAAGATGAACGACTGCGCATACTCTACGTTGCGATGACACGCGCCAAGACGGGGCTGCACCTCACGAGCGTGGCACAAAACTATAGCGGCAAGGCAACCAAGCGACTGAAGTATCTTGACGAACAAGAGCAGCCTGATGGCTCCACGAAAGACTTGATCCTGCCCGACTATGCTCAATCAGTCCAACGAACCGAAGACGCGCCACCGGCTATTGAACTACTGGAGCTGGATTGGCGACAGCGGCATCTGGCAGCAACACACCAGGCAGATCTTAAGTCGTTATTACAGCCCCGGATTACATCCTACAAGCTAAGCCCTACCCACCTTGGGGAATTTCTCGACCTCGAATACGGCGGGCCTAAGCATTTTTTCTTTTCAACCGTTTTGCATTTTCCCGAAGCACCAACGCTCGACAGCCAATTTGGCAACGCCGTACACGAAACACTCGAATGGGTTCAACGAAGCGTCACGGAGCATGGAGCTGTACCGGACACGAGAAAAGCCCTCCTATACTTTGCCGGTCGTATGCGAACTAAGAAATTGACGGAAGAGCGTACGGCACTCGAGATTGAGCGCGGCGAGGCAGCGCTCGCAGCATATCTTGCGGCACGCAAATCACAATACAAGTCTAGCGACAAAGCGGAAGTATCATTTCGTAACGAGGGGGTTACGGTCGATGGGGCATTGCTCGCAGGTAAAATAGACAGGCTAGAAATAAATCAAACTGCTAAAACCATTACTGTTGTTGACTATAAAACCGGTAGAAGCTATAGCAAGTGGCTCTCCGACACCAAACTCTATAAGTACCGGCGCCAGCTATACGCATACAAAATACTCGTAGAACATTCCCACACTTATGCCGGGTACAAAGTTATCGAAGGAAGGCTAGAGTTTGTCGAGCCGGCACCAGACGGACGGATAAATAAGCCGTTAATCATACAATTTGAAGATCGGGAAGTAAATCGCACTACGCAACTCATTACGGCCATGTGGCAGCATGTTCGAGAGCTAGATTTTCCTGACGTTTCGCGCTACGATGCAACGCTCGCCGGCATAAAACAGTTCGAGCAAGACCTCATCGACGGTACAATGTAGGACCCGAGACAATAGAATAAATAATAGAACTGCCCTTAAGTGTGTAGGGCAGTTCTATAGAACATTTGAACGGATACTAGCGCGTCGAGCGGCGGCGTGTGGTAGTCGTCGTCTTGCGGCTGCGGGGAGCCGTGCGAGTAGTACGCGTCGAACGACGTGCAGCAGCGCTGCGGCCAGTAGATGAGCCGCGTCGCGCAGGAGCAGCGTCAGTGCTAGGCGCAGCTGCAGCGGTTTGCGTCCGCCCCAGCCGCTGGTTGACTGCAGCACGAACTCGGATCAAGCTGCTTTCAGGTGCGAATAGTAACGCATATACGTTGAAACCGATAACGGCACCAAGAATCGGGCCAAGTGCATATGTAGTCCAGCCCATTGAACCAAAGACATCAAATGCACGTACGCTAAATGCAAGCGCCGGGTTAATAATGCCAATCGTAGCACTGGCCGCCAAAATTACTGCCAGTGTGTATGCAGCACCAACCGTCATTGCTTTGCGAGCAGTGGTATAGCCATTAAACACAGCGGCCGCATAGGCAAGTGCCAATACAAATGCGCCGACTGCTTCAGCAACTAAAATGCGGCCATCGTAATCACCGCCGACTGACTGCAACCCTGACTTAATAAAGTAAGTGTATAGGCCGTATGCAGCCCAAGCTCCAAGCATTTCTGCGACTATGTATGCCAACGCACGTAACGTGCTTAGTTTGCGCACAGTCCACATCCCAATTGTGACGGCTGGATTAAATAGCGAGACTCCATTGCCATCGAACGTCGATACCAACGCAGCGAGCGTCAAACCAACTGCCAATGCCACAAAGTACTGCAAGTTGAGTACCGAATGCTGCACACTCAGCATTACTAAAGCCAGTACGGCTGTGCCGACAAACTCGGCAAGCAATACGGCTATTTGTTTTCTCGAAAACATCTAGTCCCTCCTAGGTTACCCTTTATAACTTTAAGAATAATCTATGTGCGCAAAAACGCAAGTGCTAACGCACAATACTCACAATGCTTTACGCATCAAAATACACCAAGGCAAGCACAGCATCTCTACTAACATATCTGTTATAAATAACGATTTCATGCAGTAATGCATCATCACTACATAGTAAATATGTAATCGATTGTGTTACCAAAGTTCACGCCATGTAATCGAATTCGCGGTGAGAGTCATAATTGGTGCAGCATGCAATGCGGTCGTAATGCCGCTAGTGCGCGACTTTATCACACCACTCATCGCCATGTTCTGCGGTAAATCAGATTTTAATGGACCACAATTTACGCCGCACGGGACCACATTTCAGTTGATGCGGCTATGTCATTTCTCGTTATCGCAGGTAAAGTGTTTGCTTTTGCTGTAGTGCCCGTAGATAAACTCTAAGGTGTCACGAAAAACATCCACAAAACTGATAGCCAAGCAACCAAAAAGATATCCATGGTGTTTGCTTGAAATCCCACTTGATGCAAAACGTCGTCAGAAATGTGCAACGTGACTTTTGAGCACTGCTTGCATCATCAAAGCCGCGCCTGGTCCGAAGTGCCAAAAAATGTTACCATATACGCTATAAACTAGTAACGACCAGGAGCAGTGAACAATTCGTTCATATACTTGACCATGGAAACGAGGACTGAAATGCACCCTACTCAACGAGAGCTTCTCGATACACGCGAAGCGTTTTATGCGCCAACTGGCCCATTGGAATCTGCTGCAGTAAACTGTGGCGACGAGCGCCCCGTCGCGGAGCAGACGGAGACAGACGAACGGTCTGACGCTCAGGCAAACACCCCATACGTTCATGTATTCGGTGGTGGTTTATTTCCGGCATACAACACGATGGTCCTCGCAGTCATAGACAACACGTCAGTACCTACATTCGCAGAAGCTGCACAGAACGCGCTGGGCACATTGCAGGCACAAGGAATAACAGGGCTTGGCGTACACAGTGACACACATGCGGAGCATGACACAAACTTGCACACTGACCACGTTGACGGACCTGTTGGCTGCGGATATGCGCAGAAACGTGCTGCTATTAGCGAGCTAATATACGAAAACGGTGACGCAATTTTAGACGACATTAGGCAACTGCGTCCTGACCTGCTTGCAGATGAAGCAAATCTTGCTTTTGCACAGAACGTCCTAGCAGCGCACGGCTTGCTCGCACAAGACACACAGCGTCTCAGCAGCGGTAGAGCTGTGGTGCTGGCCGCCGTACACAGTGGCGCTCATAGCATGGTAGTAGATAAAGACCATATTGCTCATGACGGCATAATAAACGCAATTCCTAACACCAGCATCGGCTCTGGCGAGGCATACGAAGAGGGTATGCCAACGTATGATCACGACATATGGGCAAGCACACAGCTGCTACAATCTATGTACCCAAACCGCCCCCTTGCTGAGCTGGAAATTACCAGCCTGATCGATATTATCGGAACTATGCGAGCACTTGGCGTCACCACTATCGCCTATAGAAGCGAACCAAACGCAGCCTAGGCAGAGCAATCATTATATAGAGAAACAGGCAGCTTCATGCGCTGCCTGTTCTGCTGGTTATGCTGAAAGAAACTATTGGCGAGGTCGGCGACGCTTCAAGCTAGCAACTTGCAAGCGCGTAGCCGTTCGGTCGACCAGCTCCTGAGCATGCTCAAGGCTGACTTCATCTTTAGCCTCAGCTTTGAGCTTTAGCGCACGCTCATGGGCAGCTTGTGCTTCGGTCTCGTTAATATCTTCGGCATGGTCAGCCTCATCGACTAGGATCCGCAAGTTGTCGTCGAGCACTTCAACAACACCGCCGGATACAGCAAAGTGTTCCATTGCAATGTCGAGATCCCGTTCATTGCGGCGTACTGATATAACACCACCCTTGGCTACACTGATGAGCGGCATGTGCCCTGGCAGCACGCCGATTTGGCCATCCATGGTGGGCACCAACACCTCATAGACATCATCGTCGAATTTAGTGCCGGACAAGGTGATGAGCTGCAGATGGATCATGATCGCTACTACTTCTTAGCAGCCTTCGCTGGTTCCTTAGGTGTTTGTGCAGCAGCCGGATCTTTGTACGCTACAACGTCCTTAATGCCACCCTTCAAGTAGAAGGCAGATTCCGGTTTGTCATCGTGTTTGCCTTCAAGAATTTCCTGGAACGAAGCGATTGTTTCTTTCAAGCTAACGTATTGACCAACATTACCAGTAAATTGCTCGGCCACAAAGAACGGCTGGCTAAGGAAGCGCTGGATACGACGTGCACGAGCGACAGTTACTTTATCTTCTTCAGACAATTCTTCCATGCCTAGGATCGCGATGATATCCTGCAGATCTTTATAACGCTGGAGAATGCGCTGGACTTCACGGGCCACCCGATAGTGTTCCTCGCCGACAATTTCTGGATCGAGAATGGTCGAGTTAGAATCGAGTGGATCAACGGCTGGATAGATACCAATTTCAGTCAAGGCACGAGACAGCACAATCGTTGAGTCTAGGTGAGCGAACGTAGTTGCTGGTGCTGGGTCAGTCAAGTCGTCGGCAGGTACGTAGACTGCTTGAACCGAAGTAATTGAACCTTCGCGTGTCGAAGTAATGCGCTCCTGCAAAGAGCCCATTTCCTGTTGCAGGGTTGGCTGGTAACCAACGGCCGATGGCAGACGACCGAGTAACGCAGATACTTCAGAACCAGCCTGCGTGAAGCGGAAGATGTTATCAATGAATAGCAACACATCTGAGCCTTTATCGCGGAAGCTTTCAGCAATCGTCAGACCCGAGAGACCGACGCGCAGACGTGCCCCAGGCGGCTCATTCATCTGTCCGAAAACTAGGGCGGTATTCTTGAGCACGCCCGATGCTTTCATTTCATAGTAGAGGTCATTGCCTTCACGAGTTCGTTCACCAACACCGGCAAACACAGAATACCCGCTATGGAACTTTGCAATATTGCTAATGAGCTCCTGAATTAAAACGGTCTTACCCACGCCGGCGCCACCGAACAGTCCAACTTTGCCGCCTTTGGTAATCGGCGCAATGAGGTCAATAACTTTAATGCCCGTTTCCAATATTTCAATCTTGCCTGACTGATCAAGCAGGGCAGGCGGCGTGCGGTGAATTTGGGCGCGCTGCGCGAACTTGTCTTCCATGCCGTCAATCGGTTCTCCAATGACGTTAAACATGCGCCCAAGCGTCGCATCACCAACCGGCACACTAATGGCCGCACCGGTATCCACAACTGTTGCACCACGCTCCAAACCGTCCGTTGATCCGAGCGATACAGCCCGAACGCTCGATTCACTGAGGTGCTGTGCAACTTCAAGTACTAGCTTCTTACCGTCGAGCTCGGCTTCAAGTGCGTTATAAATTGCCGGCAAATGGTCGGCTGAAAATTCAACGTCGACCACCACGCCTACAATTTGCGTAATGGTACCTGTGTTCGTTTTGGTTACTGTTGCCATCTCTCCTCCTAATCTTTCAATGCTTCGGCACCGCCGGTTATTTCTGCTAATTCCTGAGTAATATTGGCCTGGCGCGCGGTGTTATATTCAAGCGTATAATCGTCAATCAATTCACTCGCATTGTCGGTCGCGTTCTTCATAGCGATCATACGCATGGCATGTTCGCTCGCTAGGCTCTCTAGTAGGACCTGCCAAATTTGCACTTCGATTAAACGTGTCGCAACTTGCCGGACCACCGTATCAATATCAGGTTCAAAATTCATATTGGTGACTGGCGTTGCCGTAACCTCTGTGTCCATTATCGCCGGCAGGAGCGGTAATGCCATTGCTTCCTGCAAGATGCCTGAGCGCGACATGGTATACAGTACAGTTACTTCATCGACAGACTCGTTAATATATTCCTCAACGACGCTCCGTAGCACCGGCTGGATCGCAGCCTGCGTCGGATGGTCGCCAAACGCCGGATAGTAGGCCAACAATTCCGTATCGGCTAACCGACGAACAAATTGTGCGCCTTTGCTACCAATCGCAATCACGCTGCTCTTAACTTTATTGGCGCGGTCGCGCTGCAAGTTCTGCGTTAATAGCTTCAGAATATTGGCATTATACGCACCAGCCAAACCGCTGTTGCTCGTAATGACTACGTAGAGACGCGAGTGCACGGACCGCTTACGAAAGAGCGGGCGGTCAGTAACTTCTGGCACGCTAACAAGCTGTGCCAACAATGCATAGGCAGCCTCGCGGTAATCGCGGCTGATACGTGCCTGTTCTTGTGCGCGGCGCAGCTTGCTTGCCGAGACGAGCTGCATCGCCTTGGTAATCTGCCGCGTGCCACGAATCGAACCAATGCGGCGCTTCAGCGTAATTAAACTAGCCACGGGCTGCTCCCATTATTTCGCCGCTCCTGCTTTAGCCGGTTCGACCGCATATTCAGCGGTAACTTCGTTTGCCACCTTCATAGCCTCAGCCTGTTGCTCGTCTGTCGGCTTATCACCGGTGTTAATTGCTTTCGTCAGCGCGGCGTGCTTAGTAGAAAGTTCGTGCAAGAGTGCGTGTTTGGCTGCTTGAACTTTTTCGAGCGGCACCCGGTCAAACGCACCTTGGGTAGCGGCAAGTAGCGCCGCGTACATTTCCCAAATTGCATATGGCGTGTACTGTGGCTGCTTCAGCAACTCTGTCAGGCGCTGACCACGTTCAATCGTATGGCGCGTTTCGGGATCAAGGTCGGTCGAAAATTGTGCGAATGAGGCCAGTTCACGGAATTGCGCCAGGCTTAACTTCAAGCCGCCACCGACTGCCTTAATAGCTTTGGTCTGTGCATCGCCACCGACACGCGAGACGGAAAGGCCGACAGAAATTGCCGGACGGATACCCTGGTAAAACAGGTTGGTCTCGAGGAAGATTTGTCCGTCAGTGATCGAAATAACGTTAGTCGGAATGTATGCGCTAATGTCGCCAGCTTGTGTCTCTACGATCGGCAGAGCCGTCAGCGAACCTGCCCCAAGCTCATCACTCAGCTTAGCAGCCCGTTCAAGTAAGCGAGAGTGCAGGTAGAAGACATCACCCGGGTAGGCTTCGCGTCCTGGTGGACGACGAAGTAGTAACGACATCTGGCGATAAGCCACGGCGTGCTTCGACAGATCGTCGTAGATAATCAGGGCATGCTGCTTGTTGTCGCGGAAATATTCACCTATTGCAGCACCTGCATACGGCGCCAAATACAGCATAGCTGCCGGGTCGGCAGGTGACGTAGCGACGATAATAGTCTGGTCCATAACGCCTTCGCGCTTCAATCGCTCCTGCAGAGCAGCGACCTTGGACTGCTTCTGGCCAATGGCGACATACACGTTAATAACACCGGTCTTTTGGCGGGCCTGATTGACCATCGTATCGACGGCAATCGCGGTCTTACCAGTCTGGCGGTCGCCAATGATCAACTCGCGCTGGCCGCGGCCAATTGGCACGACTGCGTCAACAGCCATAATACCGGTCATCATTGGTTCATGGACGTGTTTACGATCAAGCACTGATGGTGCGGGGCGCTCTACGCGTGACATCTGAGCAGCCTTGATTGGTTCGCCGCCGTCCAGTGGCCGGCCTAAGGGGTCAACCACACGACCGACAAGCTCTGGCCCAACAGGTACTTCCAATACCTTGCCCGTTAGCTTAACCTTGGCGCCTGCTTTGACGTCGACGTCTTCACCAAGTAATACGGCACCAATTTCGTCTTCGCCGAGATTGAAAGCAAACGCCGTGACAGGACCATTCGCACCTTCGATTTCAAGCATTTCGCTATAGCCGGCCTTGCGCAGACCGTAAATCCACGCAATACCGTCGCCGACGCGTGTTACGATACCTACCGACTCAATTTCCGGCCGGCTCTTAAGCTCGGCGATCGCGGCGCGGATATCGTCAGATAGTGTTGTGATCGATAAATCCATTCTTATTCCTTTCCGTTGATAGCCAACATCTTGAACTGTTGCAGTTTAGCTTTGGTAGTAAGATCTAGCCGGCGGTCGATAATCGTCAGGGCGACACCTCCGACCAAATCAGGCTGGAGCTGTGGTGTAATGCGTATCGTCTTGGCCGCAGGATAAATCTTGCGAGCCTCAGTTTCAATGTCTTTCATAACCTGTGGCGACAGTTCATGTGCGCTCGCCGCTATAACCTCGACATAGCCTTCTCGCGCCCAGTCGGCCTGTACGTCGCGGACGAGTGATGCTAACTCACCGGTTCGATTCTCGTCAAGCATGTAGGCAGCTATTGCTTTAGCCAGCTGTTTGGAAGTACCCGCCTTTACTGTGCGGGCGGCGATAATACGAGCCAGTTGAGCGCGAGGCGTCTTCATGCAGCCTGGTGCTCCTTCATGGCCTTATCGATCAGCAACGCGTCTTTCTTCGCATCGACTTTTTCTTGGATAACCGCTTCGCTGACTTCTGAGACAAGTTCGACGACTTCTTTTTCAAGCCGTTTCCGTTCACGATCAGACGCTTGCTTGATCTGCGCCTCAGCTTCCTTAATCATGGCATCAGCACGAACTCTGGCTGTTTCCTCAGCAGCTTGGATTTTCTGTCGAGATTCAGTATCGGCATCAGCCAGGATCGAATCGGCTTGGCGGCGCGCAATGTGCAGCTTTGCTGCGGCGGCAGCTTCGGCTTCCGCTTCTTGGGCACGCATTTTTTCACCGAGGGACACGCCACCTTCTATGATATCTCGGCGGTCGTTCAGCATCTTAATAATCGGCTTGAACGCCCACTGACGGAGCGCCAAAAACACAATCAGAAACGTTACCAGCTGGATCAGAAACGCCTGGAGACTAATACCCAGCGCTGCCGGTCCCGAAGCCTCGGCTGCTCCAAATTGGGTTACTACAAATAAAGCGTTCATTATAGGGTAGCCGGCGTGCCTTATTTAACGATAAACAATGAAGCGAACGATAGTAGACCAAACAGCTCGACGACGGCGACAAATACCAGTGCCTGACCAAATGACTTAGTTGTCTCTGGATTGCGACCGACCGCCTGGAAGTAGCTACCACCGATAAAACCGATACCGAGAGCTGGGCCAAACACGCCGAGGGCGAGCATCAAGCCTTTGCCAAGAATATCTATGTTGTTTGAGACCGCGACAAGCGACAGAACTGGGTGCATTTTTTAACTCCTTTAATTACTCTTACGATACTTACGCATTACTACCATCAGCACTGAGCTCCATGTTAGGCGTTTCAGAGGTGGTAGTCTCGGAATGGGTTTCATGCTGTTCATGGCTGGCGCTGTTCACGGCTGCCGCCAGATACATTGTGGCTAATGTGGCAAAAATGAAGGCTTGCAGGGCTCCTACAAACAGTTCAACCGCTGTAAACGGTGCAGCGCTGACTGGTGCCAAGAATTGACCAAGATAGGTAAAGACCGCAATGATGATTTCTCCGACGGCCACATTGAGAAACAGACGAATGGCCAGGCTGAAAACACGCATCAGGTTGGTGATCATTTCCAGGACCCCAATGACAAGGTACAGAGGATTGAGCGGGCTTCCGACGAAGAAGTGACGCAAGAATTTGAGTGGGCTGCCAAACGCCG
>JANWHZ010000048.1 GCA_025450135.1 Candidatus Saccharimonadales bacterium | reverse complement strand
TGAAGCGTGTATGTGAAGTGGACGAGATCGCAAGCGTAGCGTCGTTCTTGGCTGGTAACGACTCATCCTATATCAACGGCCAAACTATTGTCGTTGACGGTGGCAAGACCATCGCTGATATGCATGAGTTCTAGTTATATTGTAGGCTATTTTTTGGCAAGAGAGGTCAGGCCCTTAACCGATAATGTAAACATCTCATCTTGCTTAGTGAGGTAGCCTTCGTCATGTAATTGCCCTAAGGCAATATTGGGATTGATAATTGGCGTGGAGTTAGCGTAGTGAAGAAACAGGTTCCGTAAGCTGTATCAATAAACAGGTGCATTGCGCGTTTGTATTCCTGTCAAAACTCGTCGGTATTCTTCTGGCGTTTGCAGCATTTTATCCATGGCTACATGATACAAGTTCGCTCACTGTTGGTACAATTTTGTTATGAGAGAAATAGAGATAAAAGCACAAGTGCATAACAGGCATGCGCTTCTCGCTGCCTTACGCGACAAGCATATTGTTTTGTCAGACCCCGTTAAGCAGCACGATGTCGTGTATGGTCGGCCTGGTGTTGTCGCTAATACACCCGGCTCAATTTGGCTGCGGATACGGGCAGAGAATGACACAAAGAAGCTCTTTACATTGAAACAGCAATATGAAGGCGGGCTTGATAGTATTGAGCATGAAACCGAGATTGCGAATGCAAAGGAGTTAGAAGCAATCATTAAACTTCTTGGTTTTGAGCGTTACTCTGATCTGACCAAGTATCGTCGTAAGGCAGCGTATCGAAACGTGGAGATCTGTGTTGATGAAGTTGAAAATCTTGGTGTATTTATTGAGCTGGAAATGCTTACAACCACTGCTGCAGATGGCGCCACAGTAGTCAAGAAACTATGGGAAATATTGCACGAGTGTGGTGTTAACCGTTCTGACGAGAGATTCGAAGGCTACGACGTGCTCATGAATAGAAAACTTGGGAAATCGTAAGATCCTGGCAGCAAAGCTTCATTAGCCGAAGCCGATTGGTTGTTCTTTTGCTAGAATTTCTATATGACACGGTTTGTCTTAGCGGGCGGTTATCCATGGAAAGCCTCAGACGGTGGGGCTGCTTTTGTGCAAGCCTGTCTTGCACCAGCAAAGAAAACAGCTACTATCTTAATCTGTCTTTTTGCACGAGCTGAAGCCGAATGGCAACAAGGTTACAAGGATGACGTAACCCGTTTCACTGCTCATAGTGCCGGGTCCCAGCTACATTTTGTGTTGGCCAGCAGAGATACATTTGCCGCGCAAGTTCAACGTGCGGATATTATCTATCTGCGTGGTGGCAATACCCAGCAGCTGGTTACCGCGCTCTGTCGTGACAAGGCATGGCTGCAGTACTTGGATGGCAAAACGGTTGTCGGAACTTCAGCTGGCGCTGATGCAATCGCAACATATTACTACGGGCTTGATGAGCTACGAATCGGCGGCGGACTGGGGTTGCTGCCGATCAAGGTACTCGTACACTATGAATCTGACTATGGCAATGGCAGCATTGATTGGCAGAAGGCTTATTGGACTCTGGACTCATATGGCCAAAAGCTGGAGCTCGTCGCTATCCGCGAAGGTGAGTTTATCGTCAGGTAAAGCATGCGTCTTGTTCGCCTGCTCTACTATGTGCAGACACGTACACTATTGGGGCTATAACCAGTTGTGTATGTAAGCTAGCACTCTTGACGATAGAGTGCTAGCTTTATACACTCTAAATGGAAGCTTTTATGCTCCTCTAAGTAGTGTAATAATGAAAGGAGAAATATATGAGTAATCTAGTGCGGTGGGATCCATTTTCCGAACTTAGTGCCCTACAGAGACAATTCTTTGGAGACGATGGGATGCTGCCAATCAAGGCAGTTAGCGTCCCGACCACAGATGTCTACACGAAGGAAAATGAGCTCGTGGTAGAGGCTCACTTACCTAACTTCGAGCAAAAAGACATTAATATTCGAGTAGAAGATGGCATGTTGGTGATCAGCGCCGAAAAGCATGAAAAGGAAGAGGACAAAGGCAAGCAGTACGTTGTACGTGAGAGCTCAAGTAGCTTCTATAGACGAATCGCGCTGCCAAAAAGGGCTGATGCTGACAAGATTGATGCGCGTTTAGATGATGGGGTGCTTTCGGTTAAAGTTCCCCTAACCCCGCTACCAGAGCCTAAGAGGGTTTCGATCTCATCTGGCAAAAAATAGGAACCCTATTCTTAGAAAAAGAGGCCAAGATGGCCTCTTTTTCTATTGCTCTAGCGTCAAGTTGACTTCTTAGATTGCTCCGTCAGTGGTATATTGATCTGCATGATTACGTGGCAAAGAAAGCCTACCCGCATCATGCTTATCGTACTGCTGCTGGTGGCTTTGGCTGTTGTTGGTCGGATCTGGCTGCTGCCAAAAGCCTTGCTTATTGTCGCCGATGGCAACCTATCGCAGGCTACCAATCAAGTAGATGCGGCCCTCGCCGGCATTGCCGAACTTGATAACACCACATGGGAAGGCAGCGATTTTTGCTCGAGCAGTACCATTAACCAACAGCCGTTTTATTACACGCTTGGCATTACCCAAAAGCAGCCAAGCAGCCTCCTCGGTAGAGTAGGCGTTAACTGCATAACGAAGACTAAAGAAGATACCTACGTTTTCGACCAGGCCGCACGAGCCAAATTAAATACAAGAGTTTCAACCATTGAAGACACGCTTAAAAACGAAGGCTGGATAGGTGGCGGGTGGATTAAAAGTTTTGCCTATAATGCGACGAGTTGGCCAAACTATCCAGCAGGGGGTGGCAACTACTGGAAACATACCCTAGGGGGTATGTGTTGGTTTGATTTCACGGCTGAATATGATAACTCCGACGACCATACGGTCATGGTGACATATGTTTGGTGCGATCAGGGGCATGAGAGTTATACATTCTAATTTCCTCTCGTAATTTGTTCTTCGTACCCCTGTGCTTACCCAGGAATTATACGAGCTATAGTCAAGTCAATTTCTCATAGATTAGTCAATCACCACTACATATAGTGGATGGAAACACAACACCAAGCAAATACTTTGTCAGCATAACAATACATAAAGGGGGTGCAGGATGAAACAAATAGCAAGGCTTGGCGTGATTGGAGCCAGCGTTATAACTTCAGGGTGTCTCGCGCTTAGCGGGGCTGTTTCCGCAGATAGTATAACGAACACCGGCCCTGGTTCGAGCAATATTATTATGTCGAAATTGAGCTCGAGCAGTCGAACGACGAACAATAACAACGTATCAATCAACACGAGTAATTACCAAACGGCGCAAACCGGCACGGCTAATGTCTCTGGCAACACGAGCGATTCACCCGGCATGTGCAACGACGGGTACCAGAGTGACTGGAGCAGCTGGAACCCGGATAGCTGGCAACGCAGTGGGCGCACCTTCAGCGACTGGTGGACCAGCATGATGGGCCAGATGAACCAAAACTACTGGTCAGGGGGCCACAATAACAGCATGGACGGTGGCAGCAACTGGGATAGCTGGAACCCTTCCGTGTGGTGCCAAAGCGGTAGCACCTACGGCAACTGGCTGCAGAAGTTCAACTCATATATGACCAGCAATTGCATATATTGGCAGCAGAACTGGCATTCCACATCTGACCATACTACGGTGCGGCCGGCGGTGTATACTCAGCCACAGTACCAGCAGCCAGCCACGTATCACGCCAGCTATCCGACCAATAACAACTGCGGCAATACCGCCTCAGGTTCCGGCTACGGAGGTGGTGCAAGCACCGGCTCAGCGACGAACGAGAACAACACCCAGGCACAGGTGAGTATCACCAACAGCACGCCCGCGCCAAACTATACGCAGCAAGAAACGGCATACCATCCGCACATGGGCAACAGTATCAGCGATACTGGTCCACATTCGTTCAATCTCATCAGTTCGAAGACCGATAGTAATGTCCAGGTCTCGAACACCAACAACGTTACAATGAGTAACACGAACACGCAAACGGCGGTGAGCGGTAACGCTACGGTTTCTGGCAACACTCACAGTGGCAGTGCTACAACTGGAAGCGCGAGCAACACAAATAGTACAGACTTCGAGGTCGCAATTACAAACAATTAGATAGATCTTGCGGTGGCTTGAAAGTCCTTCGTTAGAAGGACTTTCTGCTATAAGTAAGCATAAGTGACAATATTTACAGCGCGCTTCAGGCGAGCCCTCTATGCTAAGTGCAGTAAGGAGGAAAACACAGCATGAGCAGTAACGACGACATGCGGGCGACCGACTACTACAATTATCCTGATCCAACCCGCATGGTTGAGCATGAAGTACCGCCCCGCCCGATCGGCGACCTGTTTAATACTATTCAGGTTGAAGAAGAGGAAGATACGGAGTTAATGTAATACCCCGCACTGTGGCAGCCGGTGAAAATGGTATTTGGACCTGCCGTAAGCAATATATAGAGGCAGCCGCCACTTCACTGGAAGGCACCGCGTTTGCTCCCACCGATGCCACGGTGGGAGCTTTCAATATTTAGATTGGATACCAGCTATGGATGACACACTATTAGAAAGACTAACAATAACGCCTGTGGGTAACTTACTGGCGCAAGCAGACGCGCAGGTTAGCAGCAAGTTTGTCGACTGGATACAGTTGCCAGACTGGCGGTATGCCACTACGCCGTATTCTCACAGCGATCAGCCGACGGCCCAGCGCAGAATATTGGCTAGCTAATGGCGAAGGCAATCTGGCAAGGCTATATTACGATAGGTCAGCTAGGGGTACCGGTACGTCTATATGCTGCTTCTCGTGCGTCAGGCCCTCATTTTGTACAGCTTCACAAGAAAGACCATTCACCTATTTCGCGAGAACTACAGTGCCGAGAGGAACAGCTGCCGATTAGCCCGCATGAAATTATACGTGCTGTTGAATATGAACCAGGCCGGTATATCCCTCTGACTGACCAGGAGCTGGCTAAATCTTCACGTGGCGAGGCAAAAACAGTAGCTGTGCAGCAGTTTGCCGAGTTGGGATCGATCCCAGCCGAGTATTACGAGAAGCCATATTACATTGTGCCTAGCGCAGGAGGCGAGACGGCCTATTCGCTACTACGTGAAACATTTAGCCGCACGAAGAGTGTCGCGGTCGTATCGTTGGTGCTTTACAACAAAGCGCATATGGGAGTAATTCAGCAGGCAGGTGATATGCTGCTGCTACTGCAGCTGCGGTTCCCTGCCGAGCTGGTGCCCAGGAGTGACATTAAAACGCCACCACTGACGAAGCCTACGCCGCAAGAAATCGAAATTATGACTGAAGTAGTAAAACGCTACCGCAGCCCGGTATACATGCATGATTACCATGATGAGTATGCAGAGCGCGTGAGCGAGTTGGTGGCTCGTAAAGCGAAAGGGCTGCCTGAACCACGGCAGCCGTCACCTCAGCCCAATGCCACCCCAGCGTCAGAGATTGTGCCTACGCTTCGTCGTGCGCTGCAAAACGGTCATACGTTTGCCGCTGATGCACCCTAATGCTTATATTCTGATAAGGCGTCGTTAACATCTGCTGGCGAGTGAAAGCGGCCGCGGTTGAGTCCAAGCAGTGAGACAACAATGTCGTCATCGGCTCCCTGTTCACGCGCGTAATCAATAAGCTCCTGCTTGCTGCAGGGATAGTTCGCTTCACCCAGTAGCTGTAACAAATCTGCTGGCATATATCCTCCTTGTCGCCGCTGTCTGCCAGAAGTATGGAGGTATACCTGACTAATCTGCAGCTAACTTACTTACGCATTGTGTGTGATGATGCGCACGCAGGTAGCATTATTTACTGACTGAGTTCTTGCCAATGTTTACAGTAGACCCTGATGACCGACAAATTAGTGTCTACCAAAACAAGTAAGAAATTGCGGCAGTCCGTGGTTGAAATAACCGGCTTTGAACCGGATGAGTTATTGATTGCGCCGGTTAAGCCACCTGAACTGAAGAATGTTCGTCCCGCTATTCATCAAGAGCAGCTGTGGCTCATTATGATAGGATTTGTGCTAGCCGTGTTAGGCCTGGTACTGCTCGCTGCTACGTCGAGCGGTTTGGGAATTATACTAGCCGCGGTGGGAGCGTTTGGAATTGCGCTGGCGACGTTAGTGCGAATCTAGTTGGCGTAGGTCGTGCCACCCGTGACGCCAAAAAATTCTTCAAGGGTTGTGATGCCTTCCTTGTGCATTTCTTGTGAGAGATCGGTGCCGATATAACGGACGTGCCACGGCTCATCTTCGTAACCGGTTACCGGCTGTTCGGCTGTAGTGTAGCGAATAATAAAACCATAGTGGTACGCATTCGCTGCGAGCCACTTGCCTTCCGGCGTATTGATAAAACATTGCGCCACGTTACACGACGGGTTGGTCACGCCACCGAGATCGGCAGCGAGTCCCGTCTGATGTTCGCTATATCCAGGTCGGGCACTTTCCTGGTCGGCTTGAGTCTGCCCATCATTTTTGACGTACAAATTGTATAGATTCAGTTGAAAATTGTATGAGCGGTAGCCGCTCTGGAGCGTTAGGGTGATGCCATCCTTCTTTGCGGCAGTAGCCATTTGCTCAAGTGCCGGTGCCATGACACTGCTCACCAGGCTCTCGTCGCCGGTAATGTTACTTCTGGCGGGAATCTTCGGCACTACTAATGTGGCCGGTGTGTATGTCTTTGGATTGAGCGGGTGCTGCTTATTGACGACTACCCAGATGCTGCTCGGATCAGTTGTGCTGTAGTGGTGTTTATCAAAGGATGCCTGAGTAGTTTTGGGCGTATTATTCGATTGGTTAGTTAGCGGAGCGTTGGGTGCAGATGCAGTATTATCCTTGGCAATCGTGACAGCCAGCACGACAAGCATGGCAGCGAGAATGCTAATAATTATGCCGCGCAATCGCATACTTGTACTATACAACAATTTCAGTGATCATGCCTGCTCCTGCTCAGAGAGCTTGACACAAGTGTGGGTAAACGCGAATTATATAGTCACGGCTGATAATTGATATGACACCACGAGACGATATGGCAAACTGCATCAAGCCGCTCGACATGAACGGCTTGGCTGGACGCATGGCGGTTTTGCCGGCACCGGCTGGTAAGAAAGCCGAGATTCTGTTCATTTACGGGCAGCACTCATCACTCGAACGTTGGTGGGGCGTTTTGAAGTATGTGAATAAATACGGTGCAGTGACTGCGCCGGACTTGCCCGGATTCGGCGGCATGGAAAGTTTCTATAAACTTGGGACAAAACCCACCATCGATAATTATGCGGATTACCTGGCTGCCTTTGTTAAAATGCGTTACCGTCGGAAAAAGGTCGTTATCGTCGGCATGTCGTTTGGCTTTGTCGTCGCGACGCGTATGCTGCAACGGTACCCAGAGTTATCCAGCCACGTGCGGCTGTTGGTCAGCTTGGCCGGTCTTACACACTATGATGACTTTATTTTTCCCAAGCAACGCTACTGGTTCTACCGTACACTTGGCACTGTCTGCTCACACTGGCTACCCGCCAGGCTCTTTAGCTTGCTGCTGTTAAACAGTTTAGTACTGCGGCATACGTATGCTCATACCTACCAGGCTCGTGGCAAGTTTGCGGCGGCACATTCACCTGAAGAATTTAAACGATTTATGGATATGGAGGTCAAGTTATGGCATATAAACGATCTACGAACTCATGCATATACATTAGTCGAATTATTGACGCTAGATAATTGCACGAAGCGGTTAAGTGTCCCCCTGTGGCATGTGACGGTGCATGGCGACCAATATCTTAACGCCGCACGTGTTGAGCAGCACCTTCGTGTTGCTTTTGAAAAAGTTCGACTCGCAGAATCAAAAATGAAACATCATGCACCAAGCATTATCGCGGATGAAGCGGCAGCTGCCCCGCTTATACCTAGTAAGCTTCGCCGGGTCATGTCTCGCCTGTAGTACTGGATAGGCGTAGCTGCTCATACTGTGCTCGGCTTGTCTGAGTTGCCGCTAGGCAGCGTTGCCGTTGCTTAACACGTCAGCAACGACCTGGCCAATCCATGCGGCTTGTTCGATGTCTCGCATGCCTGCAAAGTTTAACCGTGAAAAATCGAGTACGTAGAGATCGCGAGAGAGCAAAGCAGTATGCTGGTCCGGCGTAAACCCCTCGGCCCTCATTCTGGTAAATAAGCCCCAGCCAGTGGCTGCACCCATGGCGGCGCTGCCAGCCCCGACACTAAATGCAATGCGGTTGTCGCGAATCCGACGCCGCGTCGCACTCAGCTGCGGAAGAAATTCTGGATCTCGCAAGGCGAGGGCGCCTGCTCGAGCAACTAGACGAGGTACACCGGTGATTGTTTGCCGTACATTGCCTCGATATGTGGTATCTATATTATTCGCTTGTGCATCGCCCAAATGGCGGCGAGCGTTCAAGACATAGAGTGCTCCCAAGCGCTCCCCGTACACACCCATAATCTTTGACGCTGACAGGCATGCTAGGGTAAAGAGACCGCGCTGGGCACACGCTGCGAGTGGGTATATGTCATCGGCAAGACCGCGTGCAAGACCAAGATAGGCACCATCGAGTACAATGACGGCTTCTCTAGCTTGTGCGGCATCGAGTACTTCATCCCACTGCGTCTTTGTTCGGTCGGCACCGTCATCATTATGGCCACAGACTTGTAGTAATAGCACGGTGTGTGCTGGCATTGCCGCTATTGCTTCAAGTGCAGCGTGGTGATTGTATGCGCCAGTAGCAGGGTCAGCGTGTTGATACGTCGCGACATTGAATTCTTCCGCGCCGAATATGTGCTGGTGATTCACATACCCGGGGTCGAGCAGCAATGGCACTCGGCCGGCTTCGTCGCGACGGATAAGCTCACGAAGCAGTTCTTTTGTCATCCAGAGCGCCCCGGTGCCGCCGAGCGTTTGATAAGCAAGCATGTCATGCGCTTGAGCGGTGTATTGCTCACTTCCAAATGCAAAGGCGCCGAAATTTGTGAGAAAGTCCAAATCACCTGCAGCATTTGCGTAGCCGTGGGCCTGGTCCTGCATGGTTTGTTCAAAGGCTGTCCTATATGCCCGTTCCATTACAGGTGGCTGGTAGACGCCCATAGTACCAGGATCTGCAACCACACCGATTGTCAGATTAATGCCGTTGGGGTGCGCTGCTTTATATGCCGGCCACTCTGCTGCCGCGCGCACGATTGGGTCTGGGTGCCCTTCAACTAATAGATTGAAATTACCTTGGTCACTCATCATATCTCCTACCATGAGTGTATTTAACCAACTTATTCACCGAAGCTGCAAATATAATCTGTTCTAGATGTCACAACGGGAGCGCAATGCTAAAATAAGGTGAGATATGAAAATTGGACTGATCTGTCCGTATAACATTGCGCTTGGCGGCGGCGTGCAGGAGATTGTCTTTGCACTGCAAGAACACTTAACGAAGCGCGGCCATTCCGTTAAGATCATTACGGCTCAGCCTAGGCAACGGCGCAAAATTGACGCCTCAAACATTATCTTTCTCGGTACGTCAATCGATTTGCGTTGGCCCAACCAAACCACCGCACCCTTTTCTTCAACTATTGATACTGAAGCGATCGAGCAAGTCATGGAAGCAGAAAAGTTCGATATCCTGCACTTCCATGAGCCGTGGGTACCGGCACTGAGTCGCCAGATACTAGTGCGCAGCCAAAGTGTTAACATCGCCACGTTCCACGCCAAAGTGCCAGAGACCATTGTAAACCGCACACTAGCACTGGTCATTACACCCTACATGCAGACAGTACTGGGCGACCTGCATGAGATGACGGCTGCATCAGAGCCGGCTGCCGAGTACGTACGGAGTCTGACTGATCGCCCGGTGACGATTATTCCAAATGGCATCGACCTGAATCATTTTCGTCGCGCATCGACTGTTGTGCCGTCACATCCAAAAACTATTTTGTATCTTGGCCGGCTGGAAGGACGAAAAGGGCTTCGCTTTCTATTAATGGCTTACCAACTGGTGGCTCGTGAGATACCAGATGTTCGGCTAGTGATGGCGGGTAGCGGTCCCGAACGCCGCCGGCTTGAGCTATTGGCGAAAGAACTTGAACTACCCAATGTTGAATTCCTAGGCTACGTCAGCGAAGAGCAAAAGATACAGTTGCTCACGTCAAGCGACTTGTTTTGTTCTCCGGCGGTATACGGCGAAAGCTTTGGCATTGTACTACTAGAAGCTATGGCGAGCGGGCTGGTCACGGTTGCTGGTGATAATAGCGGTTATGCGTCAGTGATGCGGGGACTTGGCTCGTTATCGCTCGTCAATCCACGAGATACGCCGGAATTTGCCAGGCGTCTTACCCTGTTGCTCACTGAACCGAAGCTCTGTACGCTTTGGCGGTCGTGGGCGCGGCAGTACGTTAAGCAGTACAGCTATGAGTCGGTCGTTGATCAATACGAGGCTTTGTATACACGCGCGCTGCGGAAGCACCGCGGTGTGGTACGTAAAGCTGCGCGCCTGGTCTAGCCAGCGCTAGCGTGCTTTTGACTTGCGTGAAGGTGTGCGATAATCAAGCCATGTTATCATTATTCTCTCGCAAGCCTAGCGAAGAAGTATCGCTGACTATCAGCGCCCGCACCTTTTTCAAAGTTTTGTTACTTATTCTTGTCACTGTATTCGTCTTGACGGTGATCCAGCGGACGTTGCCAGCGTTCACACTCGTGATTATAGCGTTCTTCTTGGCCTTGGCGCTCAACGCTCCTGTCAGCTGGGTAGCTCGCCATTTGCCGGGCCGGCTGCATAATAACCGGCAGCTTGCGACTGCGCTGGCGTTTCTTATCGTTGTAGGGATTCTGGTTGGCTTTATTGTCAGCGTGGTGCCGCCCGTCTTCCGTGATACCCAGACATTTCTAACGAGCGCGCCAACGACGCTCCAGGACTTACAAAACCGCTATAGTAACGTTAGCGATTTCGTCGTCCGTTACCACCTTGAGGGTCAGATACAGCAATTATCGAACGAACTCGGTAGCCGGCTGCAATCGGGTACATCTGCGGTCTTTGGTGCCGTTACTGGTGTTGCCAATAGCCTCTTCTCGATGCTGCTTGTTCTGGTTATGACGTTCATGATGCTTATCGAAGGGCCGGTATGGGTGGAGTTTTTAAGCCAACTCATACCGCAGCACAAACGCAGCCACGTTGAGCGGCTGACGAGGGATATGTATCAGGCGGTGCGCGGGTATATTAATGGCCAGCTTTTACTCGCCGTAATTGCCTCGCTACTGGTACTGCCGGGGTTTGTCATCTTTGACGTGCCATATCCCTTTGCGCTCATGGGGTTAGTCTTTATCTGTGGTTTAATTCCGCTGGTTGGTCACACCTTCGGTGCGCTTATTGTGTCCTTTATAGCACTCTTCCACTCGCCGCTGTCTGCGCTGGGCATTTTGATTTACTACATCCTGTACCAGCAGGTGGAGACGTATCTCATTCAGCCGCGCATTCAATCCAGCAAGACTAACCTCTCGCCGCTCCTGATCCTCATATCGTTACTGGTCGGCGCTTCGTTTGCAGGACTGCTTGGCGGCTTGCTAGCGATTCCGCTCGTAGCCTGCTTACGCATTTGGCTCGCCGATTACCTGGAAACGCGCTATGACCTCGACGCTCCCTTGCCGGGTAGCACGACAAGGAAAGCCGCAGAATAGCCACTTCTAGAGGTGGTACCACACGGTACCCTGCGGATTGTCGCGCAATCCGATGCCGTCTGCTTGCAGCTGGTCTCGAAGCTTGTCTGACGTCGTCCAGTCCTTTGCAGCGCGGACCGCTTCGCGTTCGGCGATGACGGCCTTTTGGGTGTCAGTTATATCGTCGCTGAATAGGTTAATGCCGAACTGTTCGTCGATGCGGGTGAGTATCTTCACAAGTGCTGTTTTGTAGAAGACGAGCATACCGTCCGCTTCGATGGCGTTCCATAGGCGCTCAATGCTAGCCAGCGCTTTCGGTGTGTCGAGATCGTTTTGCAATGCAGCATCAAAGTCAGCTATAACGGCCTCGCTTAACCTGGATGCCGGATGGTCAGCGGCCAGTTGATCGTAGTAGTGAAAGTTCTTCGGAGCGTCAGATATGGGCAAAATCTTATCGGCGGTAATGATTTGGAATCTGAGGTCTGCCATTTGTTGCCAGCGCTTCAGGCGATGCTGAGCTGCTTCGAGGCTTTCCCAGCTGAACTTACTCTGGCTGCGGTAGTGGCTTTCAAACACGTGTAGCCGGAAGGCCGCCAGGCTAACGCCGTGCGCCTCAATATCTTCAAGTGTTACACCGTTGTCGAGTGATTTGCTGATTTTTTCGCCTTCCACGCTAATGTGGTTGGTGTGCATCCAGATAGCGGCCAATGGTTTGCCGGTTACTGCTTCGCTCTGGGCGATTTCGTTGGTGTGGTGCACCGGAATGTGGTCAATGCCGCCGGCGTGCACGTCAAGTGTCTCGCCAAGGTACTTCATGCTCATGGCCGAGCATTCGATGTGCCAGCCAGGAAAACCCCTGCCCCAGGGGCTCTCCCATTCCATGTCGCGTTGATGGTCCTTGGGAGAAAATTTCCAAAGAGCGAAATC
Source organism: Candidatus Saccharimonadales bacterium (assembly GCA_025450135.1). Taxonomy (GTDB): domain Bacteria; phylum Patescibacteriota; class Saccharimonadia; order Saccharimonadales; family UBA4665; genus JANWHZ01. The sequence goes on along the minus strand of JANWHZ010000048.1, from coordinate 3,698 downwards.
GGCTACGCTACGTTTTTCTGGATCGAATTCAACACGGGCGCCGGGTTGCTGTTCGTCGAGGTCAAGCCGCGCGAAATCCGCATATCTCGGGAATCTAGCTGTGTCGTAATACACTCCATCGCTAATAACGTAGGTATAGCCTTTTTCGTCGAGTCGTCGAATGAGATCGATCTGTTCTTGGATGTGCTCTGTTGCCCGCGGCAAATGATCTGGCGTCCGGAAATTGAGGCGCTGTAGGCCATCGATAAAGTACTCGGTGTAATACGCGGCCACTTCCCAGGCGGTCTTATGCTCGCGCCGGGCACCTTTTTCCAGTTTATCTTCACCGGAGTCGGCGTCACTGACCAAGTGTCCGACGTCGGTGACATTCATGACCCACTTTGGTTTCAAGCCGCTCAGTTGCAGTGTTCGCACCAGCAGATCATAGCGGATAAAGGTGAACCAGTTTCCGACGTGCGGGAAGTCATAGACGGTCGGGCCGCATGTATAGACTGTGACTACGGGCGGGTTGATCGGCTTAATTTCCTCGATTTGTCTAGAAAGCGTATTGTACAACTTCATCAGAATGTTCCTTGTCTATGTTGCTTAGAAGTTTAGTCGCAAAGCTCAAACATTCTGATTTTATCTCGTTAAACGGTCGCCTAGTGACTTGTTTGAAGCCGCTGGCATAGGGATGGCCGCCGCCGCCCATATGTTCGGCTAGTTTGTCTGCAACCGCGTAGCCAGAATTGGCGCGGATGGCGCCGGTCACTTTGCCGTCGTTGTATTGCTTGAAGACGATCGTCAGCATGACACCGCTGATATTCAGCAAGTCGTTTTGGATAAGCGGCACCGGATTGTACAGTGGGCTGTAGGTCGTTATTTCCGCTTGTGGAACGGTGACGTATGCGATGCGACCGTCAGCTGCTAGCTCGGTGCGGTCTATGAGCTTGGCCTTATATCTGAAGATGTCATACGACATGCGGTTGTACTCGCGGCGTTGCTCTTCTAGTGTCGGGCGGTCGACGCCAAGGTCTACCAAGTCGGCCATAACTCTGTAGGTGTCGGCTGAGGCGAGGTCGTTCGAGAGGCCTTGGGTGTCGCCAAGTATGCCAGTCATTAGGCAGGCGCCGGCTTCAGGGTCAATATGCCAATTGAGCTGCGACGACAGATTGCACACCAGCTCGCTGCAGGAAGATGTGTGCTCGTCATAGAGCGTGACACGGGCAAAATCTATCCGATTTTCGACGGTGGCGTGGTGATCAAGAACGACGCTTGGACGGGTGCTCAGCCAATGCATTTCCCCGCTTGATTGCAGCTTCTCAAATAAGGTGAAGGTTGAAGCATCAACGATAATGCTGGCGTCAAATTGGCGCGGCAATTCATGCCCGACACGGTCCCAGCCGGGTAAATAGTGTAAATATCCGGGAATGTCGACAGCGCAGTAGAGAACTACCGACTTGCCTTGGTCGCCAAGGATATGTTCGAGCGCCAGGCTACTGCCGAGCGAATCCGCGTCAGGATTGTCGGCCTGAAGCACGACGATGGTCTTGGCGTCGTCGACGATCTGCTTAATGGCTTCTGCTTCGTTATATGTCATGATGGAGTATGCTTTCGAGCCTATTGTAGAGGTATGGATACGGCCACGCAATCCTATCTGTCTTGAGAAAGTCGATAGGCTTCCACATGACCGTGGCGGCATCGTCGGCTGCTTGGATCGTGCCATTCCACTGTCGGCAAAGCATGGTGACGCCTGCAGCACTATCGTTCTCGAGATAATAGTGTAACGCGCAGTCGATAGGCTCGAGGTCGTCTTCATTGATGTCGATACCGAGTTCTTCTTTGGCTTCACGCCGTGCTGCCTGGTAGGCGTTCTCGTCGTAGTCCAAAAAACCACCTGGCAAGGCGTACAGTCCTCTGCGTGGCTCAATACCTCGTTCGATGAGCAGCACCTGGTTTTGATCGTTGATAAGTGCCAAGCTAACTGAGGCGTGAGGATTATTGTGGTACCTATGCCCACGCGTGCAGACATAGTCAGTGTTGGTAATCTTCGTAAGCGGTGCGGCGCACTCTGTGCAGTAATCTAGTCTCACAGCGCTTGTCTGCCCTCCAGTGCTCGGCTCAAGGTGATCTGATCGGCGTATTCCAAGTCGACGCCGATCGGCAGGCCGCGCGCCAGGCGCGTCAGCTTAACCGGCCGACCATCGATTTGCTGGCGAATATATAACGCTGTTGACTCGCCTTCGACGCTCGCGTTGGTAGCTAGAATAATTTCTTCCACCTGGTCTTCATCGATACGGTTGATGAGCTCTTGGATATGTAGTTGATCGGGTGCCACTCCGTCGATTGGCGAGACCAGTCCACCAAGTACATGGTAGGTGCCATGGTATTGCCCAGTCGCTTCCAATGCCACGATATCAAACGGCTCGGCTACGACAGCGATAGTCCTTTTGTCACGGCTCGGATCGGTATATAGGTCAGACAGCTCCTGTCCAGCCGACACCAAGGCGAACGTTTTCTTACAATAACCGATGCCACCCTCCAGATGCTGTAATGCATCGGCCAGCTTCATGGCAGCGCTGGCGTCTCGCTTGACGAGGTAGTAGGCAAAACGTTCAGCAGTTCGCGGACCTACGCCTGGCAATGCGCCGAAGGCTTCAATCAGGCTGGTGAGGGCTGGCGGCAGAATTTTCACTTGGTAACCCACGCTTCCTTTTTTGGTTTACAGACCGAGGTTGCCGAGCATGCCCATCATAGGCTGCATTTTTTCGGCGGCCACGCGCTGGCTCTCCTGGATGGCTTGCTTGACGGCGTCTTCCACCCAGCGCTCCAACTGACCGATATCGTCGAGGTCAACGTATTCCGGGTCGATGTGCACCTTCTTGATCTTTTGGTCGCCAGTGATCTCAACTTTAACTGCGCCGTCGCCGGCTTCTACGGTAATGACTTCGTGCTGCAGTTCTTTCTGCATTTTCTTAACTTTTAACAGCATTTTAGCTTGATCAAACCGACTCATCACTATTCCTTTCGTTTACAGCGTATCCTAACTCACAGGGATAGAGCTATTGTACCAGTTTAGCGGCTACGGTACACCTGGACCACCGCAGTGTTATGCGGCCATGCGATGAAGTACTGCTTGATGTTGTAATAGCAAGATAACGCAATCAGCAGCGCCATCAATCCCATGCCAAAGTAACGTGCCAATGGATTGACTGGAAACGTACGCAGCCAAAAATGCAGGAGATAGGCGATGCCTGCCACCGAAACGAGATAGATGAGCGGCAGAGCAACGCTAATCCCGACCGTACCGAGACTAATCAGCAGGATACTCAACACTAAGTAGCTGGCGAGCAGCTGGGTGCGGGCGGCAAAGGGGTGGCGGGCATAAAAGACGGCGCCGGCTGCGAACATGGCCAACACGAATACATCAAGCAGCGGCAGCCGGCCGAGCCATAGTTCGGGCTGGCTGGGGCCGGTATAGACAAATAGGCTAAGCGTATGCAGAAGCGTATGCGGTAGTGCTCGCACCACGGACATATTGTCAGGTAAACCTACTAGCGTGAAGAGCAAACCGTGATGCACTACCGCGATATATGCCAACCACCCTACTGCCGCGAGCGGTAACAATGCTGACAGTAGGCGTTGCCAGAGTGCGAGCCCGCGCACGGCATGAAATAAAGGGCGCCACTGCCAGACGGCACTGAGGACCACGTACCATA
>JANWHZ010000047.1 GCA_025450135.1 Candidatus Saccharimonadales bacterium | reverse complement strand
CTGTCTGAACCAGTCGAGATAATAGCGTAACTCATTGATACTCTCCTGAATATCGTCATCAGCCCGGTGGTTTTCCTGAGTCACGAATTGTACATTGAACTTGCCCCGCATGAGCACTTTCCAGGCACTGACATCAAGCATGCGGTAATGCAGTAACTCTTCGACTTCTGGCCACCACTTTCGAATAAAGCGCCGATCTTGATGAATAGAGTTCCCCGCCAATGTTGCAGGCTCTTCACCAAAAGTACCTGAGATGAGCTGGATTAAGCCTTGGACTGCTTCACGTTCGCTGATCTGGCTCTGGCGCGAACGCGAGTACAACCCGTCCGGTCCCCCATGATGTTCCTTATTCCATTCGGTCGCATTGTCGAGCACTTCATCTGTCTGATGAATAATAGCTGCGTATGCACCGAGTGGCCGAAATTCAAAGTCAGTAACTTTTGCCGCTACTTCTACGATGGCATGTTGCTCTGGATCAAGTCCCGTCATCTCTAAATCGACCCATAACAATTTAGTAGGCCGCAGATGCTTTAGGTCAATCATTGCCATTATTATACGGTACGAGGAAAGATGTTTAGCAATTATGCTTTGGCACGTGCTGTCGCCAAAGCATCGCTGTACCACCTCGTTGAATCAAGCGTTTGCTTCAGCGCGGTATGCGGGCCATATGGATTTGCCTTCGCCTCTTCGCTCAAGTGGCCCTCTTCATCGAAGATATCTGTGGCCCGCATGATGAATGTTGCAGCTGGCACGGTAGCCGCATGTATCCCGGGTAATACCCCACGGAGATGTGCAATCGCTTGCGCACCACCGGTTGCACCATGTCCGACCAACGCAACCGGCTTACGCTCCATCTGGAAATCTACATAGTCGATTGCATTCTTGAGCACTGCGGAATATGAGCGGTTATATTCTGGCGTCACGATAACAAATGCGTCCGCCTGTGCCAGCTTGTCGAGCCAGCGCTTGGCTTCGGGATTCGGCGTGCGGTTGGGGTTGTAGCGTGGAGAGATCGCCTCGTCAAGGAAAGGCATATTGTAATCAGCTAAGTCTACGAGCTCCACCTCAACATCAGGCATTTCTTCTGCAGATGCTACTACCCATTTTGCAATACGTAACGTAATCCGTCCTGGCCGTGTGCTACCTACAATAACCTGCAGCTTCATACCTGTCTCCTTCTGTGGTATACTTTGTATATTATAAGCATAGAGCTATTACTATACCTTGTAAAGTATGAAATTAACTACTACTAAACAAAGGAGAACCGAACTTGAACCGCGTGACGGTTGCATTGAGGCGGCAATGGAGATCATTGGCAATAAGTGGACAGCGCTCATCCTACGCGACCTAGCAACCGGCGAGTGTCGCTTTTGCTCATTGGAGAAGACGGTGGGAAGTATCAACCCCAGAACATTGTCGAAACGCCTCGACGAGCTCGAGGCTTATGGTGTCATTACTAAGCTTGCCTACCCCGAAGTGCCGCCTCGGGTTGGTTATTCGCTCACCAAAAAAGGCAAGGACTTACTCCCGATCATCAAGCAAATGGCAGCTTGGGGTACAAAGTACGCTCGTTAGCTACGCTTGTTTCTTAAATTCGAGGGCGGCTGAATTTATACAATAATGTTTGCCGTTTGGTGATCCTGCATCGTCGAACAGATGTCCAAGATGGCTACCGCATGTCTTACAGACCACTTCGGTTCGGTGCACACCGTTGCTGTTATCTTCCTTTAACTCAATCGCGTTGCTATTGGCTGCATCGCAGAAGCTCGGCCACCCCACCAGGCCTGGCATTGTTGATTCAAACTTAGTACTGCTAGCAAATAGTTCGTTGCCGCATACTGGACAAACGTACATCCCATTCTCAGTGTTATAAAGAAGCTTGCCAGTGCCAGGAACCTCGGTGCCTTTTTCCCGCAGCACATGGTACTGTTCTGACGTCAGACGGTTCTTGAGATTTTCGTCTGAAAATTGCTGAGCCATTTCATCTCCCTTTTTAGGTTATGATTTTTTGTCGAGCCGGTCGAGTTTGAAGATGCGAACGAGCAAATAGATAATAAATACTAGGAAAAATAGGTCCAAGAGCTGGTACATCAAATCCCCCCAGCCTATATCGGCAGTGTGCCCATTAATATGCCAAGTCCACTTATGATCACTCAGCACTTGGTTGCCAGGAATCAGAAAAGTAAATAGTGGATTAACAAAGCCAGTGATGAATGACTTAGCAACGGTTTGAACTTGTACGCCAATAACAAATCCTATTGCAAGGCCGACGATTGCTCGTTCGTGAATAAATGCGATGAATCCGGTGGCAGGTTGGCCAACCTTATCACGAACGGTCTCTTGAACGAGTTGTGTCGCAGTAAGCGGGCTTAAACGCTTGAGACGTGCCTTTGCTTCGCGTTTTAGCTCAGCCTCTGTTTTCTGATCAAGCGGCTTACTTTCTGATGGTGGTGCGTCTGCCATAGGTCTTCTCCTCAACACTTACATTTTATCAGGAGCAACTATTCCCAACAGGCCCAGACCCGCTTTTAGTGTGTCGGCATAGTGGCTTACTAGCGTCAGTCGTACTCCCTCGCGATCACTATTAATCACACGATTGTGCTCATAAAAGCTATTAAAAACCTGGGCTAGCTCGTATAAGAACGTGCAGATATGGTGTGGCAGTAGCTCAGTGGTAGCCTTCTCCAACACTTCGCTATATTCCGAGATCTTACGCAACAAGCTTCGCTCGGCTGGCTCAAGTTGTGTAATCTCAGCTGGCTGCTGATTCGCCTTGCTTAAAATGCTTCTAGCTCGAGCGTGCGCGTATTGTAAATATGGCCCAGAATTGCCGGCGAGGCTCACTGATTCTTCCAGATCGTATATAACGTCCTGGCCAATTCGCTGCTTCAAGAAGGCGTATTTGACGGCCGCTAGCGTCGTTTGCTCGTCGCTTCTGCCGCTCAGTTTTTTACTCAGCGCATTGACCGAGTCAAGCACATCCTCCGCCAGCAATACATTGCCTTTGCGCGAGCTCATTTTTATGCCACCTTTCATCTTCACGTTTCCGTGCGTGATGTGTCGCGTATGTAGCGCTACTTCTGGGGCAAACTGCTCAATACTCTTCATGACGACTTTCATGTAGGCCAGAATATCGCTTCCGGTCACGATGACGTTGAAGTCAAAATGGTAGTCCCGGTCTTTGGCCATGGTCAGGCCAACCTCTTTAGCCTCGTAGGTCGGCAGCCCGTGTGAGTTAATGAACACTCTCGTATGAAGTCCGTACGGCTCACCGACAAATACGATTGCGCCGTCGCTTTTTTGGTACACACCTTTGTCGAACTGCTGTTTGACGACCGCAAGCCCAAGCGGCGCGATTGAGCTTTCTGGATAGTATTTTTCAAAATGGCTGCCAACGCGAGCATAGAAGTTGTCAAAGTAGTCATAGCTCCATTGCCGGCACGTCCAATAGAGTTGTGCAAATGGTGTGGTATGATCATCGCTCGCGTGGAGCGCATAAATTCTCTTATTAATCTCTACGATTTCCTGCTTGGCCTGCTCGTTCATCTCATCGGCTGCCGTGCCTTCTACATAACGCTGGCTGAGCCAGTCCGCACGCTGGGCAACCGGAACATCGGGTAACTTGGTAGGATCTTCACCGCCAATGAACTTGATGATACCCCACATAGCCCGAGCAGCAGGCAGCCCGACGTCGCTGCCGTAATTTGTCCGGTGCGATTCCGCACCAGCATGTTCGATGAGGCTCATAATTGCATCACCGATGATCGTGGTATAAAGGTGACCAACGTGCAATGCTTTGAACACGTTTGGGTCCGAGTAGTCAGAAACTACAACCTTACCCTTATACTGGCTGGATTGGAAAGCCGGTGCTTGAGCAGCTGCTGCAACAAGTGCGCTATCAGATAGCCTGATATTAAGAAACCCTGGTCCAGCAACAGACACGTCCGCTACTTGATCCTCGAAACGTTCTTGGATGTTGGCAGCTAGCGCCTCGGCGACTTCGTGTGGATTCTTGTGCAGCTTGCCAGCTAGCTGTAGTGCTACATTTGTCGCATAGTCGCCAAATTGCTCATCTGGCCGTGTCAGCTCGACGTTAGGTTCCTCATCGAACAGCTTTTTGCAAGCATCGATTACAGCGTTGGTTAATTCTTGTCTCATTACTCTATATTATACCGTCGTTAACAGATTGAAGCACAACCGCTACTTGAACAATAGGATCGAGTTGGATAACTGACGAGTCATATGACTGGTCATGGGTAAATGCGACGTCTCTTTTCATAATAGGTCCATAACCAACTTGTACATATTAGTAGCTCTTGAAACTTGGACAAACGTAATGCCAATCTCCTCCATCTCCTTACTGTAGTCTTTGTCGTCAAGCATATAAATATGGTTCGGCGGTATATGAGCAAAAGCCGGCTGCATCATAATCTCCTGCACTATCAACTGTTTTGGGCAGTAGCCTTGCCACAACTTCACATTGACCGCCCGCTGGTCTATCACACTCCAGAGCCCAAGTAATTGTAGGGCATCTACAACAGGTTTGCGCGGATTGTCGCTCACAATCCCAACAGCGATTTCCGAATGTCTTGCCAATAGGCCAAAAGTCTCGGCTACCCCTACCTTCAAAATAAACTTAGCCTCGTCTTTCACACGTTCAATAACACCTGGTTCCAACACATGGAGAGGCGAGATAATACTTCCGATGTAGTTAGCGTTGGCCGAGCTCCAAAGAGTTTCATCGCAATCAAAGAGGATTAATTTGCGCAGCATGTTATAGCCCTTCCAAGTAGTGCAATGCAAACTTCATGAAACCTTGCTCTTGAATAGATCGCCAGGTCGATGTATCGGGCGCAAGCATGAACGATGTATAGGCACCGTCGAACTGTCCACTCTCAGTGTAAACCTTTACTTCGTAAGCGCGTTTGCCTTTTAGGCCGTATGGCATGGCTCGATTCTGGCCGAAATTGAACTCACAAACTTCAAGACTTTTACCCTTATACCCTACTCCATACCGTGCACCATGATCACCTGCGAGATTCGTGATTCTGCCTCCCATATAATCGTTGGACAGCCCCGCAAGCTCAGCTGTCCACGGCAAATGAATAGCTGAATTAAAGCTCCAACAATAGCCTATCTTTTTTGCAAGGCTTTTTACTTCGTGAAGTATCACCGGGCTAATAGGTTGATGCTTGGCAAGCGCCTCAAACAGTACACTTAACCCGGCGAATTCGTAGGAAGGTGAGTGAAATGATTGAGCAAGTTCCAGCGCCTGCTCTGTAGTAAAACCTTGCATAGTCTTAAGCTCGTCCCATTTAGGCAGATATGCTGAAGCCAAAATAGATACGCCATCGAACTTCTGATGGGCAAAACTAGATAAAGCTGACTTCAAAACAATGAGCGCATCATACGCCTCTCGCTGCTCTGCCTTGAGCTGCGCCACAGCGGGAAAGCTGTCCAGGCTACTCGTCATTAACAAGTAAAAGACGCCCATACCTCGGTAGTATCGCTTGTCTTCTGCAACTTTCTCATCTACAAACGATGGAAGATCAACAACGTAATTCCATTCTTGGTCGTGCCGTAGTCCTCCAACCCCAGTCAGCGTTCTAACTGATGTCTGTGGTGTACCAATCAAAGCAAGATACGCTAGGCGCTCCAATGCTGGCACGTCAGACGAAGACGGTGTCACACCTGGAAACAAAAAATCTTGTTTACCACCGTAGTGTTTAGCAACATACACTAGATTCGTGCTCACATCATCAATGCCTGCTAAGACTAAATCGAGTGTTGAGCCAACCGTGGCTTGGGCTTCAAGTAATGACAAAGGCTTGCCAAGCAACTCTGACTCATACATCAGGCCGCCAAGCAGTATGGCTTCAGAGGCGACTTTAGAAAGCTTCCGATGCGATTGGCAGGAGTCATAGCCGTGCTCGGTATATTCCACGCTAGGTTCGGGTATATTGTGCTCAACAACCGCCTGCAAAAATTCTGCCGAAGATGTGTCAAGATGAGCTATAAGCGAAGGTATTAGCCAGCTTGCAATAGAATCCTCAATGCCCGGATCCTCTAGGTAAACGTAGTGTTGAGCATAGTTCAGATGTGCCTGGAGACCCTCGGCCTGTTCTTGTGGAACGCCTTGAGCCGTCAAGCCTTTAACAAATTCAGTAACCATATGATTCTCCAAATAAAAGCCCCGCAATTTATGGGGGCTGCTAGGGCTTGTAATTATTGGCAAACTTCAAGAGCAACCCCCGCTTATACGGACGCGATAATGATTATTGTGGTGACTGTTGCAATTAGGATTGCTCATGGCTTTCTCCTTACAAAAATAGCCCCTGCAAACTCCAAGGAAATCCTTAGAATTTGCAAGGGCCTCTGGGGATAGGGGCGGTACCACCTTGCTTCCGTTTGGCTACAGAAAGTCCGCCACAGAGGCGGACAAGGAGAGTAGCTAAACGCTCATCTGCGCTCCGTTGCCGACACGCTTTGCTCTATTTTACGGGTAGCTTCCGTCGTACTTATGTTTCTAGAACTTTCTCGTACGCAGCTTGCCTATTGCGATAGGCTCAAATGCTTTTGCCAAATTGTAGTGAGTATTATAACAATACCATGATGTATGTCAAACGTTTGGCTTGGGTCTGACGACGGCAGAGTACGCGACAAAATACACCATCACAAGTAACACGAAGAATGGCACCACCACCGCCAAGACCTGCGAGTACTGATCCGGGTGTAGTAATCGTTCGGAAAGGTCAAACAATAAGCCGAACGGATTCGTAACAATATCCCAGGAGTTCCACCGGAGGTCACGACCTACGTAGATGGCTATACTAACGGTCAGAAGTAGCATACTGACTACTACCACTGCCGACCGACTGCTCATACGTTTTAGCAGTTCCTTATGAACAAGGTATAAACTCGCAATACCTAAGCAAAGGCTCGTGAACACAAATGCCGTAAACGTTATGGCATCAAATAAAACCTGGCTGTCACTTAGCCCGTTCAGGTGTATAAAATCACTGATCATGTAAAAACTGTTTGGCAGCAATAGCAGCCACAACGTAGTAATACACAGCGCGCGCCAGCTTGACCAGAGATGGCCACGAAGCGTCCGCTGTAGCCCCAAGGCCAAGATAAACGGCAGCCAGCTTAAGAATAGATTCCATAGCAGATACTGATGCATGGTGTCGCCATACATGAGCGACTCGGCAGACAAGAGCCCGGCGCTCACTGCAGTTGCTGCGCCGAATGGAAGAACATAGATTGCAGCAGGTCCCAACCTCACACGCCTCATCGGACATATTATACCTGAACTGGTTTACGCTTCACCGCGCTCCAGCGCCCTTTGCTCAGGCGTCTCATGCGGGCGCGCGAAATCGTCCTCAAGCCGCCATGTCGTGCCTCGCTCAGGTGTTGAGACTTCGATGATGTCGCAGCCACCAGCAAGTCCCTTTAGCCGATGCTTTTGCCCAACCTTGGTACTATAGCCAACACCCGGCTGCAGCTGGGTCTCGACCAACTCACCTTTGTTATTCTCCCAAATAACCGAACCTTGCCCCCTGATGATAAACCAGCTCTCCTGCTTTTCGTCATGTACTTGTAAACTAAGGCGTGACCCCTCGTTGATATGCAGCACCTTGCCTAAGTAAGGAACATCGGCTGGCACCCAATGCAACTCATATCCCCATGGCTTCTCAACACGCTTGACGTAAGAGTCGATACTAAAGCCACTTGGGTCGAACGTTGGTTCGATCGGATCAGCTGACATTACTTACCAAGCTCTAGCTTTAGTTTTTCAACAAACTCTACCGGCGCTGGATTCAGGCCGTTTAAGAGCGCCGTATAAATACTTACAAAGTCACCACATAGTATTGTCCACAGTAGATGTTCGAGCACGCTTTCGCCTTGGGCATCAATAATGTGCGGGTTTGGCCAAAGCCCTGATAGCAAGCGGCCGCTCACTTCAAAACGCTTCTGTACGCGTGGGTGCTCAAATGAGCTGCGTAGTTCAACAATGGCATATGGCTTATCGACCGGCTGCTTGGTCCAACCAATAAATTCATTATGGTTAAACTCCGGGAACTGGTTAGTCCAAGCAATTTGCTTAGCATTCTCATTGAAGCTTATCTTCCACTTATAGGCTGCTGGCCCCATTTTAGGACCACCATATACAACGATAGACTTGCCAATTAACTCCTGTGCTAATTGTTTGGCGGGATTCTGTGTAGTTGGTACGTCAGGCCGCCAGGCTTGGACGGCTTGGGTCAACCGCTCACCTACAGTAGTCAATGTAGCTCGGAAATCTTCCTTTAAAAGTCCTGTGAGTACCAGTAGCTGCAAAAGAGCACGGAAGTTTGCAAACACGGCATACCGGGGTTGCTCTACCTTCGGTAATATCACAAGTGGGTATCCTTTTTCTTGAGCAATCTGCTGTAGCTTTCCTCCCCCCGTAATAACCGCGATCTGCGCACCTTTCTCTTCTGCTTGTGCTACAGCACTGAGCGTCTCTTCGGTGTTGCCTGAGTAGCTGGCTGCAATTACAAGCGTTTCATGGTCAACATATGGCGGCAGGTCGTAACCACGCACCACCTCAAATGGCTCACCAAGCCTGGGCCATGTCGGAATAAGTAGTGCCGCCAATGCTGATCCACCCATGCCGGTGTATATCACGTTGTATACGGTGCGGTAGCTGGTATTGCCTTCAAGTGGGTAGTCTTGCAGAAGTTGTAGCGGTTCCTTTTCTGCTATGCCGAGGGCATCCTGGGCGTCACGTTCATGGATCATTTTCAAGTCGTCGAGCATCTTGGTAGTTCCTATGCATTAGCGTATTATGTTGGTATATAGTATACGCTTTAAGCAACGTCTACAGGGGGAACAGCAATGTTTGGGCACGACGATCAGACACAAAACATGCAAAACGGTGGGACAATGCCGCAACAAGACGTGCCAGCAGATGGCACACTCGGTACACCAATGAATGACACTAACTCACTACCAATGCAGGCTCCGGACGGCACTATAACCACGACCGCTCCAGCGATCGACGACGGTATGCCAGCGTATGAACCAGCCGGAAGTGGCGATGCGAGCAGTATGTCGACGCGCGCTATGCATGCACAGACACCGGAAGAGTTAATCAGCATTAAGCAAGAAGCGCTTCAGAGCCTCAAGCCACTAGTTGGGCATCTCGAGCAGACATCGGAAGAACGCTTCCGCACTACCATGATGATGATTCAGGCTTCAGACGATCAGAGCCTTATACCCGAGGCTTACGACGCCGCTAAGTCTATAGAAGACGATAAAGTCCGTGCCCAGGCTTTGCTCGATGTGGTGAATGAAATTAATTACTTCACCGCTCAGCACGCACAGCAATAATTCACTTTATTGAGTAAGGTCTTCTGAGCTGCCAGAAATACGCTCCAACAGTACCGGCGATTGCTAGGACAAGCGCTACCAAATACATGCTGGCGTCAGGCCCAGTGCTGGGAATATTGGACGGTGATGTCTGATCACTAGAATCTGAGGATTGAGCGGTTTGCGTCAGCTGGTTCGTGCTCGTTCCATTAGCAGAGCTGGCATTATCGGTCGAGCTACCCGAACTGCTAGGCTGCTGTTGGCTGGTTGGCTGGTTTTGACTACTGCTTTGACTTTGAGGTCCACTACTTCGCTGACTTTGACTATTGCTCTGAGCGGGTGAATGAGCTGTCGATTGGCTCGAAGCTATCTTGTGATTGTCACCTTCGGAGCTATGCTTCAACCATACGCCACCAGCTATTAGAGCAGCAATCAAAGCTACTGCGGCGAG
>JANWHZ010000046.1 GCA_025450135.1 Candidatus Saccharimonadales bacterium | reverse complement strand
AGCTGCTGCCGATTGCTTGCAGCAGTAACCCAATGCCACCCAAGATCAAGCCAAGCCGAACGATACGCCCGCGGCCGAATTTATCCGCCAATGCACCAGCTGGTACATCGGCTAGCAAGCCAATAGCAAACGACAAGCCCTCCAGAAAACCGACTTGCTGGTCATTGATAAACATACGATAAAAGTACAGCCAGATAGCACTGATGTACCAAGTGTTTGTAAAAAGCGAGTACCAGAGGTACCGGCGCGAAAGCCAGCGCTGTTCGTCGGTCATATGGGCTCCATCATAGCACGAGGGTCACTACAGGCTGGCATCATAGTAGGCTACAATCACATTTATGAACAGAGACCCCCAGCCAGCCACCTCGGAACCGACAGCGCAGCCGCTGCCGGCTGCCCCACCCTCATCGTCCCCTAACACCGCCGAGCAAATAACTCCATCCAGCCTGCATAGTATGTTCGTTGTATCTGTGATCATTATGGTACTGACGCTTGGCCTACTGCTTGGTTGGTGGTATACGAGCCAGGCTAAACCGACTCTGCAGGGTACTACCGCGAATAGCACACAAAAGAGCAATTCTTCTTCTACGGGTATCAGCTCGCAAGTCCAAGGCCTTCGTCTCGACACAACCAAAAACTATGGTAATAAGTATGCGAACGGTTTACTGCCGGTCGGCGACGGTAAATATGTCACGAGCGGGCCAAAACAAGGCTTTATCTACGCGTGCAGCCAGTACGCTCAAAGCCTATCTGCTGGCAACGGTGGCGCATCGGTGCGTGGGCCATGGTTCACGAGTAACAATACCGAGTACGATATCACTAAAAAATTACACGTCCAGGGTAACGTAGTGTGGCAGGCTGATTTTAGCAATATCGTGAGTGGCAATACGCGCACTATAGTGACCAATGATCTGCCGAGCCACCCGACGGGTATATTTCCAATCGCAGCCAGCGATCCGGCGTACCTGTATGACCGCAACCCGAACGCCATCAAAGGCCAGACGTACACATTCGCACTTGCCGCCAATCCTACGTATGGCAGCTCACCGAATTGCATCGGCGGACAAGTCGGCATTATGCTAACCGGTGTCGAGCTATTTAACGCGTTTGATGCTGGCGGGCGTGATGCAGGGGCCTGGGAAATCCAAGACAGCTGTGAAGGCCACCCAGAGAAGACCGGCGCCTACCATTACCACACACTCAGTAGCTGTATTAAGGACACCAGCGTACAGACGGTTATCGGCTTTGCCCTCGACGGGTTTCCAATCACTGGTCCGCAGGTCTCCTCTAATAACATCCTCACCACCGGCGACCTCGACGAATGTCATGGCATTACAAGTCAAATAATCTTAGACGGCAAGCCAGTCACGACCTATCACTACGTGATGACACAAGATTTCCCCTACTCAGTTAGTTGCTACCATGCAACTGCTATTCAACCACCAGGATTATCCGGCGGGAATAACAGCCAGCAGCCGCCCCAGCACCCGTAGCTCACCAAGCTACGCTCGTCGCAAGTAAAAAGAGAAGTGAGGTATAAATGTAAAAAAGCGCAGCATCGTATCAACAATGGCCGCGCTTTAGGGATGGGCTCAGGCAGTGAATGAATACCGACGAGAGTCCATAAGTAGATTGTCACGGCTGATTGGTTCGGCCCGACACTCGGTATCCCAAATCTGTGGCATCTTATTTCCCCTCTCCCTCACTTAAGTTGCTAATACCCTTAGCTTACGCTGTGAAGCTGAGCATTCACTATGAATATTCTCACCACATTTGATTGTTCCGCGTCACATACGTTGTGTAATATTTTTCACTTTGACTAGCACAACGTTCTTAATCTGTTAAAATGGGCGTATTGCCCGCGTAGCTCAGTGGATTAGAGCGTCTGACTTCGGATCAGAAGGCCGGGGGTTCGAGCCCCTCCGCGGGTACCATGTAACGCTATGCTCGTTCTGGTACTTGGTTGCCAAAAAGAATGTAGCGTTATATTTTTTCACTTATACATTGGCTGATTCTCTAATAAGAACTAATTGCTACTAGATCAGCTCGGCGGTTGAAGTCGGCGATGTATACACCGTTTGCATGGCCTGAGTGCGTAGCCAGGAGATATCGCGTCTCAACATTTGTCCGATCAGTAGGAAATTCTGGGTTAGCCAACGAGCAACTTGCTGGCCCGTTGGAAAGATTTGTGTATCGCGGAAAACAGTTCGAAACGCTCGCATTTGGTGACGCAGCGTAGAGCTGTCGTGATGCCTATGAAAAGTGCCGATAATATTCATCGCTACCAGACCAAGCGGCGTCAAGAGCCGACGATACTCCCGAGCAATGCCGTATTGTTTGAAAATCGGACGGTACCACCGCATACATAGAAACATCGAGTAGAATGGCATCGTATGAGGTGGTAGCTTGCTGCAGAAAATCGATGCCGTCTCCTAAATATATATGCGTCCGCGGTGTCGGTTGAAAATCGAAATGGGTTGTGGCAATCGCCAATAACATCGGGTCCAGCTCGACAATATCGAGATCGACGCCAGGTAACTCACGCTAGAGCGCAGTTGGCAATGTATACGCCCCACCACCAAGCAGGAGCAGCCGTGTTGGCATCAGCCGGCGAAGCAGTTCCAAAAGCGTTGATTGTAATCGAACAGTAGCTGCTTGTTACTATCGAGCGCTAGACCGGACTGTGCAGCATCGCCATTCCCGCTATAGAGGGCTCTCGCTGGTCGACCGGCATAGGTGCCGTCCGATACTACGTAATGCCCGTATTTGCTATCACCTTCAAATACTATATGGTCATACACCGCACTGATGGTATGAATATCTGTCCATCGCGGCAGTAACTTTTTTGGCTCAAATACCTCTAGTGCAAGCAGCAAGCCGTTGAATAGTTCACAGCGGCATCTGATGATGGCGTGCATACTTTAGAGCACTGACGGAAGGAGGTATGATATGTTACTAGTTATCGCCGCAGTACTCGCAATTTTATGGCTCTTTGGGTTTATCGGACAGGTAGGTGGGAACCTGATACACTTGCTGCTCCTGGTTGCGTTGATCATTCTGGTCTATGACCTTATCACGCGCAACCGCGCAACCGTCTAGATACCGAAGGTGGCATGCTTGAGGGATATCTGTTATCCTAATCAAGCGTGCCCCGTTAGCTCAATTGGACAGAGCGTTGGTTTCCGGTACCAAAGGTTGCAGGTTCGAGTCCTGTGCGGGGTACCAATCGAGTCATGCCAGTAGCCGGCTGTTTATCGCAGGCGGTTTTTGTTATATTTGCTCCATGTTGAACAACCCTATCTTAGACCTACAGTTCACCACTATGCAGGAACCGGTGCCTGATTTTATCTATGACGAACTGAAGGACTATATTCGGAATTCTAATACGTATTACCCTCAGCCACTTTTCTTGCGTGAGGCTCTCGCAAAAGAACATGGCATTCCCGTCGATTGGATATATCTAACAAGCGGCGTTGATGAAGCCATCCGCCTTGCAACTCAAGCCTATGGCAGTAGCGCCCACCTGTTTACGCCAACCGAATATACCACCTTTGACCAGTTCTGCCCCCGCGTTCAGCTGCATCCCTCACTCGTCGATCTGGACTACAAGATTGGCGTCGAACCCATTGCAGGCGCAAGCCTTATATGGCTAGCGAACCCGAATAATCCTGTTGGCTTTACGACCCCAGAAGCTATCTTGCAGCTCGCCCAAAATAACCTCCATGCGACTGTAGTTGTAGATGAAATTTATGGAGAATACGCACCACATCTTTCTGTCATATCGCACATAACGCATACGCCGAATCTAGTAGTGTGCAAAGGTTTCTCAAAAGCGTACGGGCTGGCCGGCATACGATTGGGCTACGTCATCGCCAAGCCAGAGATTATTACTACCCTGGGGCAGCTTTCCCCATGGGCAAATGTCGCATACCCGTCTTGCGGCATGGCGATGATCGCTTTGAAACATAGAGAGTTTTACCAGCAACAGCGCTGTTCCATTGTTGCCCGCAAAAAGCGTCTAAGTGATTGGCTGGCAGCTAAAGGCGCAACCATCGTACCGTCATTCATAAATACAGTGGTAATCCGCTTTAATAGCGCCACACAAGCAAGCAGCGTAGCTGAGGCATTAGCAGAGCAGAATATCCTCGTGAATATCGGCTCAAACAAGAAAGACAAGGTTGGCCTGGGAGGCAATTATATTAGCTTTGTCGTTGGCACTGATGCTCAAATTGGGCAGTTCCAACACGCACTTCAAACAGCTCTAACAACTACTTAAGCCACGTCGGCAGCTGCTGCGCTAGGCATCGCCATAGAGCAGAATATTGGGTGGCGTCCGCGAGCAACATTTGTTACAGTGGACTGTACCTCGTGTTGGGCAAGGGTCGGGACAGCCCACTCTCTTGTGCAGCGATACGGTCGCCCAATCTACCAAGACCGTCTTGTTGCCCATGCCGCCCGACAAAGAGAGATAATGCAATATATGCAAAGTGTCTAATTTTGTATTGTCCGATGCCCCAGGACACTAGAAGAATGACAACATGATACCCCACATCCAACGATCACTCGGTTCCCTTCCGCCGGTTCGGCGCGTATTGACGCTGCCGTCCTTGGCACTCGCCAGCGTTATGGCGAGCGATGGCAGCACTGTCTACGCCAGCTCAGATCTGCTGTATAAAGGGGCAGTTTTTGGCCGTGATTCACTAGCCGTGGCTGAAGATTTGTTGCTCCTAAAACCTGGGCTCGTTCATAATATCCTCTTGACACTTGGCCGGCTACAAGGAGTTCAAGTGAACGCAGCCAACGAAGAAGAACCTGGCAAAATAATTCACGAGTACCGGGCTGCTATTGTGGACGGCAAGCCCATCAAAGGCCGCCAGCATGATATATTCCGTGAACTGAGTCAAAAATGGGGCGGTGACAATAACGTGCTCGTATACTATGCGTCAGTCGATGCAACACCGCATTTCTTACGCACACTGCTTGCCTATTGCCGGCAATACGGCGATGGTATTCTCGGAGAATACGTGACGCAGCGAAATGGTAAAAAAGTGACTATGCGTTATGCCGCTGATCGGGCAGTACGCTGGCTGTTTGACAGGCTTGACGACTCTCGGTCTGGGCTCATCGAATACCAGCGTCGCAACCCTGAAAGCTTCCTAAACCACGTCTGGAAAGACTCAAATGAATTTTACATTCACGAAAATGGCGAACCAGTAAACCACGACCAACCCATCGCCTCAATTGAAGTACAAAGTCTCGCGTACGATGCACTTCTGGCCGCGGCAGAGTTCTTTCCAGAAGAAGCCGAGGACGCTTATGACTACGCCAGGGCCCTGCGCGACCGGACAATTGAACTGCTTTGGCAGCCCGACCGCCACTATTTCGCCCTAGGGCTCGATTATGTGTCAGACGGCACAATGCGCATCATCAAGACCGTTACCAGCAACCCAGCAAGTCTACTAGACTCAGCCTTTTTCGACAACTTACCCGAATTGGACCGACAGCACTACGTCGGATCTGTGGTACGCCGAATCATGGGGACCGATTTTCTGACCAACGCCGGGATTCGCAGCCGTTCGTTAGCTGGCGCCCACCTGGTGTCCTTCTGGGATTACCACGGGTCATATGTTAGTTGGCCAAAAGACACGTACGCGGTTGCGCGCGGGTTGCGACGCCAAGGGTTCCCCCGACTCAGCCGGCAACTAGAAAACCGGCTTGTCAACCTCATCCGTCGAACGCGCGATTATCCGGAATTCGTGTACGTTGACGGCTGGGGGCGTGTATTACCGGGTATTCCAAAGTCGATCCCAAGACGAGCAACCGTGACGATCCAAGGTTCAAACGCACCTGAACGTATCCAAGCATGGACTGTTTCGGCAATCATGGCAATTATGGCTCGACGCAGTCCCTTGCGAACACGACGTGGTTCTCCGCTGCAGGACGCCTGGCAACAACAATTGGAAGGCCAGGTATTAGAAACGATACCGAAAATGAATGCCTATCTTAATCCCTTTCGTTTATGGCTGCAGTACCCCACGCACACATATCATTTAGATCGTCCGCAAGCTGCCTAACTCAAGCGCAGCACCATATAAGATAGCTTACAGAGCCGAACGCACGGGCCGTATACACTAGCTAGGTAACGTAAGGAGACATATGCGCATAGCTATTGTCGCTGCACCGTACCTTCCTGTACCTCCGAAACAGTACGGTGGCACTGAACAAGTAATATTTCACCTCATTAACGGCTTGAAAGCCGCCGGCCACGAGCCAATCCTCGTCGGGGCTGGGAACTCTACCATTAACTGTGAGATTATTCCTACTGTCGAGGAAGCAATTTACTTTGCGAAATCCAAGAAAGACCTGAAAGTCCACGAACGTTTAGCGACCAGAATTGAGCATAATACGCGTCGCATCTTGCGCGAGTTGCTGCCATCAATTGATATCATTCATTCTCATGGTTTTGACCTTCGTAGGTTTAGCGATTTTCCAAACGTGACTACTCTGCACAACACGATAACCTTGCAGGATCTGGATTATTATTTAAGACGTAAAGACCTGTACTATGTTTCAATTTCCAAGAACCAGCAGGCCGTCTGTCCCGAACTGCGCTACATGGGCGTCGTCTACAACGGTGAAAACCCTGACGATTTCCCATTAGTAACTGAGCCACATGATTACTTGTGCTTTCTGGGGCGGATGGACCGCGACAAGAACCCGCATTTAGCCATCCAGCTGGCTATTAGTCTGGGCATGAAGATTAGGCTGGCCGGCAAGATTGATCACGCTAGCGAAGGCTACTTTGAAGAAGAAATCGAGCCGTATCTCAAGCATCCGCTCGTGGAATATCTCGGTGAGCTCGGTTTCGACGACAAGGTTGAACTCATCAGCAACGCTAAATGTAACCTTCATCCTACTAATTTCCGCGAACCATTTGGATTGACCGTACTGGAGGCTGCCTACTGTGGTACGCCGACCTTGGCAGTGGCACGCGGTTCCATGCCCGAGCTCATTGAACCCGGTCGGACCGGAATGCTCGTCGAGGACTTTGTGGAGGGACGCCACCTCATTCAGCAATGCTTTGCTATGAACCGTGAATACATTGCATCACGCTCCCGACAGTTATTTAACTACCAGACCATGGCCACCCAGTATATCGATGTATACAAGAAAGTCATTGCTGACGTAGCAACCCGTCCGGTACATGGCAGAACATTCTTTAACCGCGCCATCGACTGGGCACTCAACTGGCGGTCTACACAAGACGCGTCATTAAGTTAATCACTGAGCGGTCTTGTCGCCAGGCGGCAACAGTTTATATACCGGCTGATATTTCTGGCGGAGTAAAGCCGTCTGTAGTGCTTGCAGCACTTGTTGGGCGTGTTCGTAGCTCATGCCGACACGTGCCACCGGTACTTGTTGCGGCTGTAGCGTGGACTGCGTAAATGTCATGACTAGTCCATGCTCACTAGTCGCGATATCCGTGTGGTCGCTATACAGCACGCGGGCATCGAGTGCAACGAGTATCACGGTCGCTTTTGACATGAGCTCCTGCACCCCAGGAGTATCTGAGTTGCGCTGAAAACCGGCCCATTCCCATAGTTCCACTGCCTCTTGCTCCCGCAGCGCAAAATGGCTGATAAGCAGCGTCAGAATATCTTCGCTGGGGCATTCCTCGCCGCGTTCAATACGTTCAAGGAGTTCAGTATCCATCTCGACTGCTCCCGATACTTCCGCCAGACTTTCGCGGCGGGTTTCACGCAACTCACGTAGCTTTTGGCCTAATAGTGCAAACGGCGATTGACGTTTGGATGATTCCATATGCCCCATAGTACCGCTATCTTCTCTGATGGACAAGCATCGTTGCCGCGAAAAACCAATATTTTTCGGGTATACTTGGCCTATGCAGCCAAAACCTAACATTGCCTTGCGTGACTATTCGACGATGCGGCTCGGCGGCTCGGCGGCCTTTCTAGTCGACGTAACGAGTCGGCAAGAACTGACAAGCGCACTTGCTTGGGCAAATGAGCAAACCATGCCAGTTATCATGATCGGTGGTGGAAGCAATATTATCTGGCGTGATGAGGGATTCCCTGGTCTTGTCATCGTTAATAAAATCCTGGGCTACCAAGACTTTGACGAGGACGACACCAACCATTACATAACCATCGGGGCTGGAGAAAGCTGGGATAGCGTCGTAGCGCGCACGGTTGCCGCTGGACTAACCGGCATTGAGGCACTCAGCCTGATCCCTGGAACGGCTGGAGCAACACCTGTGCAGAACGTCGGAGCCTACGGTCAGGAGATCGCGCAGACACTCGTGAGTACCGAAGTGTTTGACACGGCGTCGCAGCAATTTGTGAATATGCCCTCAGCTGATTGCGCATTCGGCTACCGTACCAGTCGTTTCAAGTCCGCCGACAAGGGACGCTTCTACATCACAGGGCTTACGCTGCACCTTACAAAAGGCAGCCCACAGCCACCATTCTATGCTGGCGTACAAAAATACTTCGACGAGCATCACATCTCATCCGTCACGCCACAAATACTGCGCGATGCGGTCATTGCCATCCGCTCACAGAAGCTACCTGACCCCGCAAAGATTGCGAACAACGGCTCCTTCTTTGCGAATCCTATCATACCAGCCGGGTTGTTAGCCCAAATCGAAGCCACATATGGCGACACGCCACACTGGCAAGCTGAGGCCGGCAAAGTGAAATTGTCCGCGGCCTGGCTGATTGAACAGGCTGGGTTCAAAAATGCGCATGACTCAGAGACCGGCATGGCTACATGGCCGGCGCAGCCACTAGTCCTCGTCAACGTCAGTGCTAAGAGCACCGCTGATCTACTCCACTTCAAGCAGAGAATTGTTGACACTGTTCAGTCGAAATTCAACATCACTCTCGAACAAGAACCTGAACTGCTACCCTAGCCCTATTTGTCACTTGGCAGTGGGAACTGAAGCGCAAAGGTGCGCACTTCGGTGTGCAAGGCCCGCAGTTTTGCTTCATCGTCACGATACTCGATGGCTTGTTTCATCCACTCGGCAATAGTCGCCATATCTTTTTCGACGAGCCCACGCGTGGTGATAGCCGGCGTACCAAGACGGATGCCGCTCGGCTTAAACGGCGGCAGCGGATCATCTGCTACTGCATTTTTGTTGAGCGTCAAGCCGATCTTGTCCAGCACCTCTTCAACTATCTTACCGTCCAGGCCAAAACTCTTATACACGTCAGCTAAGATCAGATGGTTATCTGTCCCACCGGTAATCAGCTGGAAGCCACGCCGCTCAAGCTCGGCAGCAAGTACTTTGGCATTTTTTAGAATTTGCTCCGCATATGTTTTAAATTCTGGCTGCAATGCTTCTCGGAATGCTACAGCTTTGGCAGCGATAACGTGCATCAGCGGACCGCCCTGGGTGCCAGGGAACAACGTCCTGTCGATTAAGGTCGGTATATTCTCGATCGTCTTCTCGGGTGCTTTCAGCGGATTGCCAACCACACCATTCGATAAAATCATCCCACCGCGCGGTCCGCGCAATGTTTTATGTGTCGTGGTAGTGATGACATGGAAGCCGTAATCCAGCGGGTTTTTCGCGACACCGGCGGCGATCAGGCCAGCAATGTGCGCCATGTCCGCAACAAGCAACGCGCCTACTTCGTTCCCGATCGCTGCAAATTTCGCGTAGTCTAGCTCGCGCGGATAAGCACTGAAGCCAGCTAGAATGATCTTTGGCTTATGCTCAAGCGCCAGTTGACGTAACTGCTCATAGTCAATTTCGCCCGTCTTAATGTCTTTCATCTTGTAACGGATAAATTTGTAGTCTCGGGCAAGAATAGTGACCGGTGCCCCATGCGTCAGGTGACCACCGTGACTGAGATCCATGGCGAGAATGGTATCACCAAGGTTGCACCATGAATGGTACACGACTTCGTTGGCTTGCGCGCCAGAGTGCGGCTGCACATTTGCATGGTCAGCGCGAAACAATTGCTTGGCTCGTTCGATTGCCAACCGTTCAACCTTATCTGTATTTTCCTGGCCACCATAATAGCGACGCCCCGGATAGCCCTCGCTATATTTGTTTGTGAACACACTACCCATCGCAGTTAATACATCGCGCGAAACGTAATTCTCGCTCGGTATGAGCTCCAGCCCTTCACGCTGGCGCTTTTCCTCCGCTGCAATCAAATCTGCAATCTGTTTGTCATTCATGACACCCCTCCTATTTTACGTGCTTACCGGTAGATAGGTGTGTTAGATCATACGCTGCATTGTAACAGCTTTAGACAGCGGCGATTGATGTAATTCTGCCTACCACCCGTACTGGGGGCGTTGCGAAAACATATCACAGGTGATATCGTGATGGTACTTATGCCAACTACAAATGAGAAAATCGGGCAACTTGTTGCTCAGATACGACAAGAGAGAAACCTTACCCAAGCTGAATTTGCAAAGCGTCTCGGCACCAGCCAGTCGGCCGTCAACCGCATTGAGCACGGCAAACAGAACATGAGCCTTGAGACACTTGGCCGCATTAGCGATGTGTTAAACAAGCAGCTGATCAGTGTTGCCGGCAGTGCGGTAAATTTACGCATCGAAGGCGGCCATGAGCTAAGCGGTAGCATCACACTCAAAACGAGTAAAAACGCTGCCGTCGGCCTGCTCTGTGCCAGCCTACTCAATAAGGGGACAACACGGATAAAGAACGTACCGCGCATAGAAGAGGTAAACCGCCTCATCGAGGTACTTGTAAGCATCGGCGTCTCTGTTCGATGGCTGCCCGGCAACGACCTTGAGATTAAACCCCCGCTCAATCTCAAGCTAGATAGTATGAACAAAGACGCTGCCCGTAAAACCCGCAGTGTCATTATGTTCATCGGTCCCCTCTTGCAGCAGCTCGACGACTTTAGGATTCCCTATGCTGGCGGCTGCGAATTGGGACGACGCACCGTCCTGCCGCATTTATATGCGCTGGAGGAGTTTGGCGCTGATGTGTTTACAAAAAGCGGGCATTACCACGTCACCGTTAATAAACACCTGCCGAAGCGGCCGGTCGTATTATATGAGTCTGGCGATACGACGACCGAGAACATACTCATGGCCGCCGCTGGCATTGAAGGCGAAACGGTCATCAAGATGGCGAGTGCGAATTACATGGTTCAAGACCTTT
>JANWHZ010000045.1 GCA_025450135.1 Candidatus Saccharimonadales bacterium | reverse complement strand
TGGTCGTTTGGCAGGCGCGTCCAAAAACTGACACAGGCAACGCATTGCTGATCAAGCAGGATTTGAAAGGGCTGAGCGACGACATTACAAGACTGAAGGACGGATTGCAATCACAGATAACTGAACGACTGGACAAAAACCAGGAGCTGATGCGAGATTCAATCCAGAAGCAGTTTAGTGAAAGCAGCAAGCTTATCGCTGACGTTACGGAGCGCCTGACGAAGCTGGACGACACAAATAAACGTGTAGTTGATGTCGCAAGCGAGCTCAAGACACTCCAGAACGTGCTGCAGAATCCCAAGCAGCGGGGGGTGCTCGGAGAGTATTACTTGGCGCAGGTGCTAGAGAACGTGTTACCACCCGACCGATTCCAGCTGCAGTATAAGTTCAAAGACGGTGAGATTGTGGACGCCGTTGTTCGACTTGACAAGAATAAGTTGCTACCAGTAGATAGTAAGTTTTCGCTTGAGAACTATAACCGTCTCTTAGAGGCAAACGATGGCATGGAGCGCGAGGCTTTGGCTAAAGCCTTTAAAGCTGACCTAAAAGGTCGTATCGACGAGACGGCTAAGTATGTCCGGCCGAGCGAGAACACGATGGACTATGCATTTATGTTCATTCCGAGCGAGGCAATCTATTACGACCTGCTGATTAATAAAGTCGGTGTAACGAATACCAGCGCTCGTGACCTGATCGAATATGCATTTCGTGAGAAGAATGTGATTATTGTTAGCCCAACGACATTTATGGCCTATCTTCAAACAGTGCTGCAGGGACTGAGAGGCTTACAAATTGAAGAACAGGCTAAGGACATCCAGATTCGGGTAGGTGAACTTGGCCGCCATATCAAAACATACGAAGATCTGATGCAGAAGCTTGGCGGGAGCCTTGGTACGTCCGTTAGCCATTTCAACAATGCCCATAAAGAACTTAAAAAAGTCGACAAAGACGTGGTGAAGATCGCCGAAACGAATCCCTCGGTTGAACCTTTGCTTCTCGAGCGCCCAGCTATTGAAGAATAATCCACGATCTAGTCCAGGCCGCTGGTTGGTGTAGACTAGATTCATCATGGTACAATTGCTCGTCGCCCTGACGGTTATCACCTTTCTACTGGCTGCGCCGCCGTACGTCATTAACACGGTTAAGGGCAAGACCAAGCCGGAACGAGCGACTTGGTTTATCTGGTCGATACTCGGTCTAATCGCATTTGTGGCACAGGCCAAGTTAGGGGCAACATGGTCATTGGTGTTTGCCGGGGTCGATGCTCTGGGTAGCATTATCACTTTCGGTTTGTCGATCCGATTTGGGGTAGGCGGGTGGACGCAGCTTGACCGTATCGCTCTGGTAATTGCGGCACTTGGCGTGATTATTTCGCTCGTTGAGCAGCAGCCGATCATTGCACTGCTCGGTGTAATATTGGCTGACGCCTCAGGTACAATATTGACGATACGTAAGACGTTTCTTGCGCCTGATAGCGAGACAACAATCAGCTGGCTGCTTGTTGCAGTGGGTGCAGTCTGCAGCATCCTATCTATCGGCAGATTCGACCTGGTTCTAATGTTGTTTCCAGCGTATCTAGCATTAGCCAATCTGAGTGTTGTTGTGTCACAGCTTATTGGCCGCAGGATGCGCCAAACCCATAAGCAGCGTGCATCTATCGTGATGTAATGGGAACGAATGGTCTAGGATTTATGACTGCCCAAGACTCGACAAGTAGCGTCCTATAGCCGTACTATCGGTAGATATGATAGTTGTCACATCAGGAGCGAGATACATTGACATCGATGCCTATGCGTGTATCGTAGCGTATCAAGAACTGTTGCAGCTGCTCCGCCAGCCAGCATTAAGTGTTAGTACGGCGACGCTTAATGAAAGTGTGCCAGCGTCACTGCGTGAGCTGAAGGTTAGCTTCACCTCGAGCTATACGCCACTTGCTAACGACGTGTTCGTCATTATGGATTTATCCAATCCTGCTGAGTTTGACCCTATCGTGCGTTCCGATGCGGTTGTTGAACTGTTCGACCACCATGTTGGCTTTGAACAGATGTGGCTCAAGAAGCTTGGCGACGCCACCCATATTGAATTTATCGGTGCTTGCGCGACGTTAGTGTATGAGCAGTGGCTGGCAGCGGGCAAACAGGACCAGATGAGTGCTGCAAGTGCTCAACTACTGGCTGCTGCAATCTTGGACAATACGTTGAATTTTAACGCCGAGGTTACAAATCAACGCGACAGAGACGCGTACGAATTTCTAGCCAAGCATGCCAACCTTGCGGCAGCGTGGGTTGCCTCCTATTTCACTGATTGCGCCGCGTCAGTTCTAGCGGATCTTCCGTCGGCGTTGAAAAACGACACCAAGTATTTTAAGCGTAAAGGACTGGACAAGGAACTAACCATGGGTCAGCTTGCGCTCTGGAATGCACAGGAGGTTATCGAGCGTGGCTTGCCACTGTTTGGCCAAGCTCTCCGAGCACCTGACAAAGTCTGGCTTGTTAATCTGATTAGCATCTCAGAAGGCAAAAGCTACTTCATTTCGGACGACCTCTCAGTACAGGCATGGGTGCATAAGCTAGTAGGTGCGCAGTTCGCTGATGAGGTTGGGGTGACTGATCGGTTGTGGCTCCGAAAAGAGGTGCTCAAAGCTGCCGAAGAAGCTAGCTAAGTGATCTAGCTACCTGAAATTAGTAAAGCTGACAGGGAACGGCAGATCCTGAGACCGGATATGCTGCATGATTGCTTGGAGGTCGTCTTTGCTCGTGCTCATCACACGGACAGTCTCACCCTGGATCTGAGTTTTCGCTTTTGGATACGTATCTCTGATCAGAGAGGTAATTTTCTTAGCTTTCTCCTGATCTAATCCTTTGACGAGCGGAACGTCTTTACTGACTTGAAAGTTGTTAGCTACAGCTTCTTTGGCAGTGTCAAGAACTTTCTGGCTTTGGTTTCGAGCGGCCAATTTTTTACGTATGATGTCGATGATGGCTTCTATTTGCCACTCACTCCCGCCGATGATTCTAAACCCCACCTTGTCGCTGTTCAGCCACTCCAACTCAGCTGGTGTATTCTTGAAATCGTATCGACTTGCCATTTCACGTCTTGCTTGGTCGAAGACGTTGTTCATTTCGGCTTTATCGTATTCGCTGACAATGTCAAAACTAAATTGTGCCATGCCTATATATTAACAGCCTTAAAGCTACTTGAAAGGATAAGCACATTATCTATAATGATGCTTACAAGCCATAAATTAAGAAGGAAATCTATGCAACGAATGCGACAAGTAGGGCTCCTGCTCGCAGCAGTCTTAAGTGTCTGTCTGCTCGTCGCTATGCCGGTTGCTGCCGAAGACGGTGGCACAAGCAGCTCACGCGGTAGTGGTGATATGTCGACTACGCCGACAACGACGGACAAGGCAGATAGCACGGGTATTAGTGGTACTACCGATAGCCACCCCGAAACTGAGCCGCCTGTCAGTAACAGTACGAAAACGGAGGCCGAAGTCCACAGCTTGGAAAATCAAGCCAAGACGATGCTAGCGACCGATCGTAAGACCGGCCATGAGCATAGCACGGTTGAGCGCCAAGCAGCATGCCAAGCACACCAAGCTGAGATTAATACGCATGTTAGCAACTCTTCGGCTGCGGCGGAGCGCCATTTGACTGCCTTTGAGGGTATCCTAACCAAAGTGCAGAGCTACTACACAAGTAAGAACCTAAGTGTAGCGAGCTATGCTTCATTATTAGCAATGGCTCAGAGCAAACAAGCCGATGCCCAAGCAGCAGTCGATGCGCTCAAGGCGCTAAACGTAACAATCGATTGCACGCAACCTGATCCCGCCCAGAGTGTTGCGGCAGTCAAGACTGCTGTTGACAATGCACGTACTGCATTACAGGCATACCGCGAAGCGATTAAGAACTTAATTGTAGTGATTGAAGGTGCTTCGAGTGCTCATGAGAGTACGTCAACTACAGGAGGTAATCAGTAATGAAACGTTCATCTGAAGACGGTTCGCACGTCGTTGCTCTCGCACTGGTCGTGCTCTTTGTTGCAGTCGCTGTTTATGCGGGCTATAAGGTGATGAATTTGCCGCAGGTCGCTCCAGCGAGTACCGCAACAACCACGACCACAAAGGCGCCGGCTGCGATTATAAATACAGCAACCCTGAAGCAGGCCGTGTCGGCACTTGATTCGGAGTCTACTCAAGTTAATACCAACTTGGATAGTAGTGGGCTAAATACCGACCTAAACGATTTACTCTAATCGTCGGTGCTTAAAAGAAAGCAGTCCACTCCGGCTGCTTTCTTTTCTTATATTTACTCTGTTACAATTTGACCAAAGATTATGATTTACCAAGACCCGAAAATAGCTGCCATTGCTGAAACGCTCAAGGCACGTTTGCCTGAGCTGGAAGTCAAAGCCGAAATCCTTAAAGCAGTGGAATTACGGGCGCTGTTTGATGCGATCCCGTTGTTGCCTACCGATCAACGTGCCGCATACGGTAAAGAGCTGAATCAGCTTCGTGGCGAGCTGCAACGATCGGTTGCTGAGTATGAATCACAGGCTGACGCTTTGCCGGGAATTGATGTAACTGCACCATTTGACTGTAATGTGCCACTTGATGGCCATCCTGCAATGCTGCCCAGCGAATACGGAAGTAAACATCCGTTGATGGCTGAGCTGGAATATGTGCTCGATATTTTCTATCGCATGGGTTTCACGGCCGTTGAATCGCGCGAGATCGATGATGATTATCACATGTTTAGCGCGCTAAATTTTCCTGAAGGCCATCCGGCACGTGATGATTATGACACGTTTATGACGGTCGAAACAGATAAGAACGGCCGCCAATACATTGCACCCGCACACACGAGCACTATGCAGAACCGTGTGCTTCGGAAGTACAAGCCAGACCTGGAAAACGGCAAGCCTATAGCCGTGGTCATCCCCGGACGTGTTTTTCGGAATGAGGATCTCGACGCGCGCCATGAGCATACGTTCTATCAGCTCGAGGGTGTCTATGTTGGTAAGGGTATTCATGCTGGCAATTTAATTGCAACGTTGAAAACGTTCTTGCAAGAGTATTACCAAAAAGAGTTAGATGTGAAGACGCAGCCGTTTTACTTTCCATTTACTGAGCCGTCGTTTGAATTCGCATTGAGCTGTCCGTTCTGCGATAAGAGAGGGTGCAATATTTGCTCCTATAGCGGCTGGATCGAACTGCTCGGCTGCGGTATGATCCACCCAAATGTGCTACGGGCCGCTGGCATCGACCCTGAAGTATTTACCGGATTTGCATGGGGAGGCGGTATAGAACGTCTCGTGATGATGAAATATGGTATTGAAGATATCCGTCATTTCGAAAGCGCTAAATTAGATTTCTTAAGGCAATTTTCATGAGCAGCTTACGCGATTTACAGCAACGAGCGAAAGAAATTGCTGTCCGGTACGCTCAGCTAAATGTGCAGGAAGGTCATGCTCCATGGGGGCCAAAGGAACGGATGATGGGATTTATAACTGACGTCGGCGAACTAAATGAACTCGTAATGGCGAAAGAAGGATTACGCCATATGGAGCGCATAGACACGAAACTAGCACATGAACTTAGTGACTGCTTGTGGTCTGTCTTGGTCTTAGCCGACCACTACGGGGTCGATTTAGAAAAGGCATTCGCCGATACGATGAACGAACTTGAGCGGAGGACTGCAGTATGAAAGCAAGCCTCCGATGGATGCAATGGTATGCTAAGGATTCAGCTGCGCTGCAGGCGCCGATTGATGAGATGGCTAATAAGATTGGCGCGCAGCTTGGAGCAATCGAAGGAATTGAAAATCTTGGCGAAAAGTATCAAGGAATCATAATTGCCAAAATCGTATCGCTAGTTGACCACCCAGACGCCGACCGTCTGCACGTCGTGATGATCGACGACGGGGGTGTGGCGCAGCAAGTCGAACGGGATGCGGACAGGCACATTCAAGTAGTATGCGGTGCCCAAAACTTATATGTCGGTATGCTCGTTCCATGGCTTCCACCTGGGGCAGTTGTCCCAGAATCGATTGGCAAGGAACCGTTTGTCCTTGAGGCACGTGAGTTACGTGGCGTAAAGAGCAATGGTATGTTGGCGAGCGCCCGTGAGCTGGCGCTCGGCAGCGATCATAGTGGCATCGTGGAGATTGATGCGGACGCGAAGCCTGGCGACGACTTTGCAAAAATATACGAACTTGATGACTACATCATCGATATTGAAAACAAGATGTTTACGCATAGACCTGACCTATTTGGTCAGCTTGGTGTGGCCCGTGAAATCAGTGGCATTTATCGGCAAGCATTCAAAAGTCCAGAGTGGTATCAGTTAAGGCCGCAATTCCCGCAGCCGACGGCTGAAAAATTGCCATGCGAAGTACGCAATGAGCTGCCTGAACTGGTGCCTCGTTTTACCGCACTGGTAATGGGTAACATCACAGTCAAGCCGTCGCCGTTATGGATGCAGACACACCTGCTGCGCGTCGGTGTACGCCCAATCAGCAATATCGTTGACCTGACGAACTACTATATGTTACTAACGGGCCAGCCCCTACATGCGTATGACTATGATAAGGTAAAGGCTTTGAGTGGTGAAACGCCAACGCTAATTGTGCGCTATCCACATCAAGGTGAGAAAATAGTTCTCTTAAATGGTAAGACAATTGAGCCCCGTCCTGAAGCGATCATGATTGCGACCGACAAGCAGGCCATCGGGATCGGAGGCGTGATGGGCGGTGCAGAAACTGAGGTGGATGACAACACCAAAAACATAATTCTAGAATGTGCCACGTTTGACATGTATTCGGTCCGTCGTACGTCAATGACGCATGGATTATTTACTGACGCCGTAACAAGATTCAATAAAGGCCAGAGCCCTCTCCAAAACCTAGCGGTTCTTGCCAAAGTGGCCGAGGATGTCTCTCGATTTGCCGATGGCAAAGCTGCTGGTACTGTTTATGATGACAACGAGATTGGAGATAGGCAATGGGTGCACCCGCCGGTACCTGTTACTACGTCATTCGTGAATGAGCGTTTGGGTCTTACGCTGAATGCGGATAAAATGAAACAACTGCTCGAGGCTGTTGAGTTCGACGTTACGGTTAATGGCGAAGTGTTGACGGTTACCGCACCCTTTTGGCGGACAGATATTGAGCAGCGCGAAGATGTGGTAGAGGAAATTGGAAGGTTATACGGCTTTGATCATCTACCATTAGTGCTGCCGTTGCGTGTCATCGCGCCAACACGCAAAGACTCATTGCTGGAATTAAAACGTACCATTCGTGCGCAACTGGCAAAAAGTGGTGCAAATGAAGTGCTCACCTATAGCTTCGTGCACGGTAATCTACTCGATAAAGTTGGCCAAGATAAGAGCCATGCCTTCCAGATCAGCAATGCAATCAGCCCTGACCTTCAATATTATCGACTGAGCTTGACTCCGAGTCTCTTGGAGAAAGTGCATGCCAATATTAAGGCTGGATACGATAAATTCGTCTTCTTCGAGATGGGTCGTGTGCATTATAAGGGGGAAGTGGACGCCGCCGAGCCTGAGGTACCAAACGAAGACGACCATCTTTCTCTAGTTATTGCTGCAGCTGATAAAACTGCTAGGACCCAAGCTGGCGCACCGTATTATGCAGCCAAAAAATACCTACTACGGCTGCTCCCGGATGCCGATGCATACCTTGCACCACTCAAAGGTTTTGACTTTAAAGACGATGAGTGGGGCCGCCAGCTGTGTATGCCATACGATCCTAATCGCAGTGCAGTAATCGTCTGGAATGATTTAACCTGGGGCATCGTTGGCGAATTCAAGTCCTCCGTCGTGAAGGCATTGAAGCTGCCGGTTCATACGGCAGGTTTTGAGGTCGGTCTTGAAATGCTTCGCCATGCACCACATAAAACATACCGTCCGTTACCCAGGTTCCCAAAAGTGGATCAGGATATATGCTTTAAAGTGTCGGCTGAAATGCCATACCGGACGCTTCACGATTTTGTCGCCCAGAAGATAGCTGCTTTGCAACCGGAGCAATCTATGGTTAGTCTTAGCCCGGTAGATATCTATCAGCGCTCAGACGACCAAATGCATAAGCAAATTACCTTGCGTGTAAGCATTGCTAATTATGAACGCACGCTTACTGACGAAGAAGTTGCCAAACTGCTGGATGAAGTAGCAGCTGCCGCCAAGGGCACTCTTCACGCTGAAAGAGTATAACTATGCTGAGCCGGATGGCAGCACTTGATGGCTTCGAACTTGAATATCGCTTGGCTCCACGAATGGCTGTATTCAGTCATGGCTTCGGCGTCCGTCGTGATTCTCGCGGGCTGTTTCGTGACATAACTGCTGCTTTCTCTACGTCTATTGGGTATGTGTTATTTGATTACGACCAACCGAGCGGAGAACAGCTGCGCGCCACCTCTGCGGCTGAACAAGTTGCCCGTCTCAAGCGGGCAATTGCATGGGTCGCTCAGCAGCCGGGTGTTGAGGATATTGGCCTCGTGGCACATTCCCGCGGTTGTTTGATTGCCTCGATGGCCAAAGTCCATCCACTTTCGTTTGCGGTGATGCTTGCACCGCCACTAGTGCAGGGTCATGCGCGCCAGTATTTTACACATAAACCGGGTGTGGTTAAGCAGGGTGACGATTGGTATGTGCCACGTTCTGATGGCACGACAACCATTATCTCAGAGGGAGTGTTCAATGAATTTGACCACGTGCAGCGCGAGGAACTGCTGCTCGATTATGCTACGGTACAGCCCATGCTTACCGTAGCCGCCGGGGCAGATCTTGTGTTAGGTGAGCAAGACTATAGCCATTTGGAGGCAGATGACCATATTACGTTCACGACCATCTCCGGAGCCAGCCATGATTTTGCAGGTCCAGCGCGAGAACCGCTTATACAATTGGTGCTAGCCTACATCAAGGAGTCGAGATGAAGCGAACATACAAGTTCTATGCTGCGCTCCTGGCAGCTATCATAGTTGTGCTAGCGCTGCCTGCCCAGCTGGCTTACGCCGACGTCAATGCATTTACTGTCACCGATTTTACAGTGGACTACAATCTAACCAACACTGATCCGCAGGGTCAAATGCATACGATTGAGAAGATCAAGGTTGACTTCACTGACTATAACCACGGTATTCTGCGCGCCATCCCTGCGTACTATAAGAATCAGCCGCTCAATATTCATATTAACCAGGTAAGTTCAGATACGGGGGCGCCAACACAATTTACCACGAGTATGCAGAACGGCAACGAAGTACTTAAGATAGGAGACTCGAATACCACTGTTACTGGGGCCCAGGAGTACACGATTGATTACACTATAGATAATGTGATTTCTTTTTACGCTGATCACGATGAGCTGTACTGGGATGTGAACGGGGATCAGTGGAATCAGCCGTTTACCCGAGTGCATGCGACCATGCGTCTGCCTGCGGGCCTAAGTATTACCAAACCACCGGTATGCTACACTGGCGCATTCGGTACCACCGATAGTTCCGGCTGTACCGTTAATCAGCAGCGTGGGTTGATTACCGCTGACGCTTCAAATCTCGCCGCCGGATTTACGCTGACATTTGTCGTTGGCTTCGGTAAAGGCTATTTTCACCCGGTACAGTTGTCTGATGTATGGCACGACTATGGTATGTATGTAGTGGAGTTTATTGTGCCGATGCTCCTGATTGGCGGCGCAGGCTTTGTATGGTGGTGGCGCCGTGGACGCGATGCAAAAGGTACAGGCATTATTGTTCCACAGTATGGCGCACCAGATAACTTATCTCCTCTGGAAGTAGGGACGCTCATAGATTTCAGAGTAGACAATCGTGACGTCACAGCCACGGTTATCGACCTAGCAATACGTAAATACCTGCGTGTTATTGAGCAGGACAACACTGGGCTCATGAACATGGGCAAACGCTTTGCGATTGACATTTTAAACTCGGATTTAAGCGGGCTAAACCAGTGGGAAAGCCAGCTGATGGGTGCACTCATCAGTGAAGCCGATGATAGTACCGTCTCGCTCACCAAGCAAATGCCGTCACTAAAAATCGCGGTACGCTCAATTAAAAAGTCAGTCGACGCGTCGCTAGCCGATCGAGGCTATTTTGTGAGTAACCCATACCGGTACTTAGCGTTGCCGCTGGCCGCCATCATAGTGCTCATTTGGTTTCTAGCGCCAAAAAGCGTGCAAGCATTGACGCCGTTTGGGGCTTTAAGTGCAGGAGCTACGGCTGGTGCAGTTATTTTCGCCATATTCTTTCACTTCATGCCAGCACGAACGGCCAAGGGCGTTGCCGCCAATGAGCAGGCGCAAGGTTTGAAAATGTATCTTAACATCGCGGAGAAAGATCGCCTTAATATGTTGCAAAGTCCAGACGCGCCGTATATGCCCAAGACCAACGCCCCAGAACAAACAATCGACTTATTTGAAAAAATGTTACCGTATGCCATTGTTCTCAAGGTAGAAAAAGAATGGGCGAAGAAGTTTGAAGATATGTATCATACGCCGCCAAGCTGGTACAGCGGCAATTACACTGCCTTTAGTACCGGCTACTTAGTCGGGTCGCTTGGTGGCGGTTTCGGTAATGCAGTCGCGACTGGTTTCGGGGTATCGGGGAACGCGAGCGGTAGTGGCTTTGGCGGAGGGTTCGCAGGTGGTGGAGGCGGTGGTGGCGGCGGGGGTGGCTGGTAACGCTCTGAGCAGCTGCACGCTGTGCGAAATTGCTGGCTAGCTTTGCAGAAAAATCCTGTATATTAGTACGTATGAGAAGAGCGGTGAGGGCAATTGTCTTCAAGGACAATAACATGCTCGTCATAAAGCGCAATAAGTTCGGTACGGAGTACTATACGTTACCAGGTGGCGCGATAATCATGGGCGAAACTTCAGATCAAGCGCTGGCACGCGAAATGTCTGAGGAAACGGGCGTCCAGATCGGGGATGTACGGCTCGTGTTTGTGGAAGATAGTGGTGATATGTACGGAATACAGTATATTTACTTGGCGAATTACATCGGAGGTGAGCCACATCTAAGCCTAACATCAGACGAAGCGAGTATAAACGCACTCGGCAAAAATACCTATCAACCTCTTTGGCTGCCAGTGAAGGACTTAGCGACGGCCAGTTTTGTTACTGAGCGGCTTAAAAATGCAATTGTTCAGGCAGCTAAAGACGGTTTTCCACAAAAGCCAGTAACAATTTCTTGAGGAGGAGCGGAGCATGTCTTCAGTACGTGAGCGAGTATTTGCGTGGGTAGGGGTAGGGGTTGCGGTGCTGGCTACAGTAGCACTGAGTGCTGCCGTGATAGTTCAACAGGTTATTACGGATCGACAGAACTCGCAGCAAACACCTCCGACACTCGCCTGTACCGATAGTGACATAGAGCCAACATATTCGGCTCCAGCACCATTTATACCAAGCGGTTTCGTATCGGTGTTGCAGATTACTGACGTGAGTGTAGGCAATGGTGCGGTAGCTAAGAATGGCGATTGTCTCGTGGTCAAGTATTACGGAACATTAGCGAGTAATGGAGTGAAGTTTGATGAAAATTTCACGCAGCCGACGGCATTTGCGTTTACCCTTGGCCAAGGGCAAGTGATTCAAGGTTGGGATCAAGGGTTGGTTGGTATGAAGGTTGGTGGCGAACGGCGACTCGTTATCCCTGCGAATCTAGCGTACGGCTCGACTGGCAGCGGCGCCATCCCGGCCAATGCCGCACTCGTCTTCGACGTACGGCTTCTAAAGATCAAGTAATCTGGTCTAAAAAACACAACATATAGCGTGCTTGTGGAACGCGCTTACGCTATATATACTAAAGGTACTTGCGAGGCGTGAAAACAAAAAGATGGAACGAAACTAAGGAGGACGGATTATGGTCAAAAACATTACTATTTTCACGACAAACACCTGTGCCTACTGTGCCATGGTGAAACGCTATCTGGACTCAAAGCAGCGCACCTACGACGTAGTCAATCTTGATGACCACCCGGAGCGACAAGCCGAGGCACTCGCACTATCTGGTGCTTTGACCGTTCCTATTACTGTCGTTACTAAGGAGGATGACTCCCGCCAAGTAGTCATCGGCTATAATCTGGCAAAACTTGCTCCAGCGATTACTGGTTAAACGGGTTACAATGAGGATATGACACAAGATATTCCAATGCATGATGTGGTAATGGTGGGCGCTGGACCTGCGGCATTGTCCGCGGCGGTCTATACCACACGTGAGGATGTAGACACACTGCTGTTTGAACGAGGGGTTGTTGGTGGTTTGGCTGCCGTGACAGATAAGGTCGATAACTATCCAGGGTTCCCTGATGGCATCGAAGGTCTCACATTGGCCGATAACTTACGTAAGCAAGCCGAACGATTTGGTGCAGTAATCGAGCTTGGTGAAGTATCGGGTATGAAGCGCGAAGGCGATTTCATCCGGCTGGAAACCACTAGTGGTGATATTCTGGCCCGCGCTGTGCTCATTGCCACCGGCAGCGATTATAAAAAAGTTGGCGTGTCCGGTGAGCAAGAATTTTACGCCCGTGGCGTGCATTACTGCGCGACCTGTGATGGTGCGTTCTACCGCGGCAAGCGGCTCGTAGTGATTGGCGGTGGCAACTCGGCAGTACAAGAATCACTATTCCTGACACGCTATGCGACGCACATTGATTTGCTCGTTCGCAGCACTATCAAGGCGTCTGAGATATTGCAGAAAGACCTGGAGCAAGCAGTCAAGGCTGGTAAAATTACCGTTCATTTGCATACTACGACCGACGAAATTGTCGGCCAGGATAACAAAGTCGTAAAGGTAGTAGGCACAGATACCAAGACACGCAGTAAAGTAGACTTTCCGACCGATGGTGTGTTCGTATTTGTTGGGCTGAAGCCGAATAGTGAATTCCTGAAAAATTCAGAAGTAGAGTTAGACAGTATAGGCTTCATAAAAACGGATAAACACCTCCAGACGAGTATGCCAGGCGTATTCGCAGCAGGGGATATTCGCTCCGGCTCAACCATGCAGATCGCCACGGCAGTTGGCGAAGGGGCTACTGCGGCACTCGTCATTCGCGAATATCTTGATGGTAAATTGACGCCGGTAGCAGAAACAACCGAAGAAGTCGTGGTGCCTACAGTGTAGGTGAATTCAGAACGCGCTATACTCCAAGGTATCCGGGGAAGAAGTCGCTTACTAGTTGCTGCTTAGCAATACCCTGAGCGTGCATATCTTTCTCGAGAGCTTCGACCAGCGGCTCAGGGCCTGACATGTAGATTAGTGTCTCAGGTGTGGGATGGGTAAGCCCAAGGATCATTTCGGCACTGAGCCGTCCGCGTTCGCCGCCCCAAGCATCTGACGGCTCGCCGACCACTATCGTGGCATGAATGCCGGCCCGTTCGAAGGTATCTTGAAAGATGATTTCATTTTCGTTTCGCACGCTGTATATAAATTTGAGATTTCTGTGGTCGCTCTGGCTGGCCATCCATTCAAGCATGGCATGAAATGGTGTTATGCCGATGCCGCCAGCGACAAAAACAAGTGGAATCGCTGTGTCCTTTGGCAGTACAAAGTCACCCATTGCCTCCGCGAGCTGTACTCCCGCTCTGGGCTCGAGGCCAAGAAGTGTCTTCTTAAATGTGCTGCTTTGGTCGTCTCCGGCGTATTTAGTGGTAATACTAACTAACTCGTGGCATGGCGCGCTGCTTAGTGTGAACCAGTGTTTCTCTCCGCGCCTATCAGGGTGGTCATGTGGAAGATAGAGTTCAGTATATTGACCGGCGACGTAATCTAGGTGTCCCAGGGGTCTAAACCAAAACGTTTTTATATTGCTTGCTTCGTCGTTACTGTGATCAAACACTGCTTTCATATAGTGCCATTATATACTGGGAAACTCACAGTCTATTGGAGCTAATGACTACATGACACAAAAAAACACCAAGCTAATGCCTGGCACAAAGATACTCATGGGATTGGTTAATAAACGAGGGCAGGATGACAAGAATGGGAATGCACGCTTTTAAGCGCGGCTACTTTAGGTTTTACCCTGTTTCGTCGCGTCGTCAGCGTATGAGAGTGTATTTTCGCCCTAAGGCTTGAATACGTCAGGATATGTTCTGCTTGGGTCGCTTTGTCGGCGTGTTACCTCTGCGCATACATCCGCTTTTGATGTGTTTCTATCCGTTAGGAAACGAATTTCTCCACAGGTTACAAGCATCATGCGTCTGTCTACACTTGGCGTTACGCAAATGTCTGCAACCAGACTAGGCATTACACGCTCCTATGCTACTCTCTCCATTCGGGTTACGAGCTCACAATCGAGAACGTTTCCCGCATGCTGTATGGCTTGCTGCACCCTACACAGGTACAAAATGAGACCCTGCATGCTCGAATCGGCGCGTCGAGCTAGACGGGTCTCATTTTGAACCATATTCGCTTATTAGCCTGCACCCTCTGGAGAGATGTAAAAGGATGTACAATTATAGCAGAAAGTAGCCGCAAATGCAATCGAACGGTAGCGGTACCCATTGCAACTCCAGGTCCACGTCGCGTTTAAGCGTCTGGTTCGAAACACTACTTTTGCGAGCTGTCCCGTAGGTGTTACAATGGCGGTAAATAAGTTAATGTACGGTAGGGAGAACAATAATGGCAGATTTTAATGTCGTGCTTACGCCAGGAGATTATCAGAACGGTACCGTTAATACGGTGGTTGAAATTCCAGAAGGTTCAATGCTAAAGATAGAGTGGCATCGAAAGACAGCGACGTTCAGGATTGACCGTGTAGAGCCGCAGATTTTTGCCAAGCCGGCAAACTATGGATTTATTCCCCAAACTGTTGACGAAGATGGCGACGAGCTTGACACACTAGTTATAACGGATGAACCGGTTCCAACCGGCGTCTGGCTTGAGGCGAATATTATTGGCATCCTGAATTTCGAAGACGATGGTGAAATGGATCATAAGATCATTGTCGTGCCCGCCGACGATCGCAATACTGGTGACAGAATAAAAGCGTTCACTGACCTGTCCGAGCGCTGGAAGCAAATGATCGAGCATCACTTTAACCATTACAAAGATCTCAAGAAACCTGGCTCTACTAAGGTGCTTGGCTGGGGCGATGCCGAAGCCGCAAAGAAGATCATTGCAGAGTGTGCTGATCGTTACGCCAAAGCTCCGCAATATGCAGAGTAAAGTAGTTGCCAAGGCTGTTATCCTCAACGGTGACGGTCTGGTACTCATGCTACGCCGCAGCTCCACGGATGCGCGAAGACCAGGTACCTGGGATTTCCCAGGCGGTGGCATTGAGCCGGATGAAGAGATTATCGCTGGCGTATGTCGTGAAGTGTGTGAAGAGGCTGGCTTAACTATTTTGCCTACAGCTTTTGCGCTCGCATATGCTGCAACCGAGCCATGGCAGCCAGAGCATGCAAGTGTGACGCGGTTGCTGTTTGTCACCCATGTTAGCGGCCAGCCAGCCGTGACACTCAGCTTTGAACACGATCAGTTCAAATGGGTAGACGTCGCCACTGCCTTGGCTGACTTTCCGCATCCATTTTACTCCGCAGGTCTATCCTATGCCGCTACGTACGGCCTGCTGGCCTAATAATCTATCGCTGCCTTGCATCATCCCGCTAACGCTTCTACAATGAAGTCAGCATAAGCTAACTTCTTATACCAGGTAACTAAGGGGGATACATGAAGACGCGCGTAGCAATCAACGGATTCGGGCGCATCGGGCGCAATGCTTTTAAGATTGCATTCGCACGTACCGATATCGAGATCGTTGCTGTAAACGATCTGACGGATACTAAAACGTTGGCATATTTGCTAAAACATGACACCAATTATGGTTTGTACGATCAAGAGGTTGGATTTGACGAAGAGAACCTTATAGTTGCCGGTAAGAAAATTCGGGTTCTTGCAGAAAAGGATCCGACGGCACTGCCATGGAAAGATATGAATGTCGATGTCGTGATTGAGTCAACTGGATTCTTTGTCGAACCAGACAAGGCTCGAGCGCACGTCCAGGCAGGTGCCAAGCGAATTGTTATCAGTGCTCCAGCCAAAGGCGAGAGTGCTGATACGGCGCCGACAGTAGTGTTGGGTGTGAATGACGAGGCACTTGAAAAAGTAGTAGATGTTGTTAGCAATGCATCATGCACGACTAACTGCATTACTCCAGTCGCAGGTGTTATGGAAAGCGCATTCGGCATCGAAAAGCTGATGATGACTACGGTTCATAGCTATACAGCGAGTCAGCATTTACAAGACGGTCCTGGTAAAAATCTGCGAGAAGACCGTGACGGCGCCCAGAATATTACGCCGACGACGACCGGTGCCTCGATTGCTGCGGCTAAGGCCTTACCGGCACTTGGAGGTGTATTTGGCGCTTTTGAAGTTCGTGTCCCGACGCCAGTCGTATCCCTCGCAGACTTTACGATGCTGCTTAAGCGCAGTGTCAGCCTAGAAGAAGTTAACGACGCGTTCAAAAAAGCCGCCAAAGAACCTTTTTACCAAGGTATTCTAGACGTCACTGAAGAAGAACTTGTCAGCAGCGACTATGTGGGTAATAGTCATTCTGCAATAGTTGATCTTAAACTGACACAGGTCGTCGGTGGCAATCTAGTGAAGGTTGTCGCTTGGTACGACAACGAGTGGGGGTATAGCAACCGCCTCGTAGAGGTTGTTGCAGACGTTGGTAAATATCTCCATAAAGGAGAGCAACACGAGCACGAGTAAACCATGAAGATTTACATCGGTGCCGATCATAACGGATTTGCATTCAAGCAGGATTTAGCTGCATTGCTAAAACACAGTGGTTTCGATGCGGTTGACGATGGCAATAAGAAACTTGACCCGGCAGATGATTATCCACAGTTTGGCGGGCGAGTTGCAATGGCACTATTGGCCGACAAGGATCCAGATAGCCGTGGCATCTTGATCTGCGGCAGTGGCCAGGGGATTTGTATCGCTGCTAACCGCTTCAAAGGAATCCGTGCCAGCTTATGCTGGAATGTAGAAGAGGCGCACGCTTCACGCAATGATGACGACTGTAACGTGCTTGGCTTGCCGGCACGCTATCTCTCAGTGAAACAGGCAGAAGCAATTACTCTAGCCTGGTTGCATACGCCATTTGCCGGCGCTTCTCGTTTTAAGCGTCGGATAAGCGAACTCGATGAGTTAGGAACATAAGGAGAAGGCATGGCTCGAACAGCGAAATCGGACGCACATTTACTCGTTCTATCTGCAAACTGGCAGGCATTGTTTATCACAGCTGCAGTGCTTGGATGGCTGTCGATGGTAGCTGTGACGATCTTGTCATATGCGACAAGCCGCTATTTTAGCACTGGCACTTGGGTGTTCCAGATCACGCTTTGGGTACAACCCGTGGTGTTCTTTGTTGCTGCTTTTGTTCTGCTGGCTCATTATCGACAAGTCGTGCAGCGTATATTTATGGCGTGTCTGTCGGCAACCATCGGTATGGCACTGTACGATGCTGCTTCGCTGTGGGAAGAGCGGGCATGGTCGAACTATCTCGCTCTGCACCCAATTTCAGCCACTGACACAAGCATGTGGTCTGCCTTTGGCAATGAGTGGACGATGATGCTGGTTGGTCTTGCGGTGTACGTCGGGGGACTCTATATAGTGACACGCAAGTCGCGGAGGTAAACGTGCCTATCATCTGCCCAACGGTGACGCCAGATAACACACCTGCGAGCTTCGATATCCAGCTTAGGCGTATTCTGCCGTTCTCACGACGTGTGCATCTTGACTTGATGGATGGCGAGTTTGCGCATCCCAAAAGTATTGGTTTGCACGAGTTATACTGGCCGGATGATCTACGTGTCGATCTCCATATGATGTATCTGCAACCATGGCGCTATCTCAAGACGCTTTGTTCACTGCGGCCTTACTCGGTTATTGTTCACGCCGAGTCAGATGGCGACTTTGTGGCACTTGCTACGACGCTCCATGACTATGGCATTGGCGTTGGTGTAGCACTTTTGCCACAGACACCAGTCGACACTATTGTGCCCGGGTTAAGTGTTATCGATCATGTACTGATCTTTTCTGGTCGCCTTGGGCACTACGGAGGTGTAGCGGATATGAGACTGCTTGTCAAAGCTAAGCAACTCTTAACACTCAAACCGGAGCTTGAGATCGGCTGGGATGGTGGGATTAACGCATCCAATGTACGGCAATTGGCGGCTGGTGGTGTAGATGTACTCAATGTTGGTGGTTACATCCAACACGCAATAGACTCGCAAAAAGCCTATGCTACACTGGAGTCGTTACTGTAACGCTTATGACATTTACGCCACAAAAATTATCGACCAAAGCTTTAGAACTGAAAGCTAATCAGATCCGCGAGGACGTGATTCGAATGCTCGTTGAAGCCGGCAGCGGCCACAGTGCCGGTCCGCTCGACTTGGCAGATATATTTACGGCGCTATACTTTGATGTTCTTAAGCATGATCCAAAGAATCCCAACTGGGACGAGCGTGACGTATTGATCCTGTCGAATGGCCATTGCGTCCCAGTCCAGTATGCGACGATGGCGGAAGCTGGCTACTTTGATAAAAAAGAGTTGCTAACCTTACGAAAATTTGGTTCTCGCTTGCAGGGTCATCCTGAACGCGAACGTTTGCCCGGACTTGAAACAACCAGCGGGCCGCTTGGCTCTGGCTTGAGCCAGGCGAGTGGTATGGCATTGTCCATGCGCATGGACAAAGAAAAAGAACGTCGGATATATGTGATTATGGGTGACGGTGAGCAAGACGAAGGCAATGTTTGGGAAGCGGCAATGTTTGCCAGCAAGTATAAACTAAGCAATATCACTGCGATTACTGATCGCAACAATATTCAGATTGATGGCCCGACCGAGCAAGTTATGCCTTTAGAAGACCTTAAGGCCAAATGGGAAGCATTTGGCTGGCATGTGCTGGAAATTGACGGTAACAATATTGAGATGTGTATCGATGCGTGCGCGATGGCAAAGGCGATAATTGAAAAACCCACAATGATTATTGCGCATACAGTACCTGGCATGGGGGTAGATTTTATGGAATATGATTTCCACTGGCATGGTGTTGCGCCAAAACCTGAAGAAGCCAAAAAGGCACTTGCTGAGCTACGCTCGCTTGGCGGCAAGATCAGAAGCGAGGCTGATTAATGACTGTGCCTATCATTAAGGATATTTCTGCTAAGGATATTGCATCAGAGCCAATTCGTGCGGGCTTCGGACGCGGATTAAAGAAAGCAGGTGAGCTTGACGCACGTGTTGTTGCCGCATGTGCTGACCTAACTGATTCAACCAAAATTGCAGATTTTGCCAAGGCATTTCCGGACCGCTATATCGAAATCGGTGTGGCGGAGCAGAATCTAGTAACCGTTGGCTCTGGTCTGGCTGCCATGGGTAAAATTCCATTTGTTTCGAGCTATGCAGCGTTTGAGCCTGGTCGCTGCTGGGAACAAATTCGAACGACGATTTGCCTCAACAATCGACCAGTTAAATTAATTGGCTCACATGCTGGGCTCTACACGGGTGCTG
This sequence comes from Candidatus Saccharimonadales bacterium, assembly GCA_025450135.1. Lineage (GTDB taxonomy): Bacteria > Patescibacteriota > Saccharimonadia > Saccharimonadales > UBA4665 > JANWHZ01. The sequence continues at coordinate 69,130 of JANWHZ010000045.1, read as the reverse complement.
ATGGTGCGACGCATCAGATGCTGGAAGATTTGGCGCTGATGCGTGTACTACCGAATATGGTAGTGTTAGCGCCTGGTGATTCAGTTGAGGCAGAAAAAGCCACATTAGCGATGGCAAAAGATCGGCGGCCGAACTACATGCGCGTGACTCGTGAGGCGACACCAATTTTCACTACCGCAGATACGCCATTTGAGATTGGTACGGCGTATGTCTTAGAAGAGGGTGAGGATGTAACTGTTATCGCAACAGGAACAATGACTTACCAGGCGCTTTTAACTGTTGACATGCTCTACAAACATGGCATTGATGTGGAAGTTGTGCATGTACCAACCATTAAACCGCTTGATGCGGATACTATCTTAAAGAGCGTCCAGAAGACAAAACACGTTGTAACTGTCGAGGAGGCACAGATCAACGGCGGCCTCGGCGGTGCTATCGCGGAGCTACTCGGCGAGCACTATCCAGTACCGATAAAAAGAATGGGAATGCACGATCACTTTGGCGAATCAGGTACGCCTGAAGAACTACTCGACTATTTTGGCCTGACAGCGAAAGATATCGTCAAGACTGTCCAGACACTTTTGGCAAAAGGGTAGTATGATTCCTTGGCCGCTGTTAATGATGGGCCAGAATGTGGCACTGGCGCTCTACGTTATCACGTCACGAGTGACGGCGCAGCGTTTTCGCCACGCAGCAATGCCGCTGAATCTAATCGTGTTCGGCATAATCAGTGTTAGCGGTATCGCACTGTCGCTGGTTAGCGGATTCTCCCAGGTGTCGTTTGGAAGTTTTCAACACTTTTTACCGCTATTTGTTGCCGCCGGTCTATGTTTTGGTATCACGAATATGCTGAGCTTTGCTGTATTGCAATACGTCGATGCGGCGATCGGGACGTTGCTCATGACGTTCAATATCATCTCGTCGGTGATCCTCGCAACACTAGTGATCAATGAAGGTCTATCAGTCCGGCAACTCGTCGGCGGTTTTGTAGTAGTGCTGAGCGTGTACTGTGTGCTTAGCTTGCGTATTAACGGATATCGTCATAAACGGCTGTGGCTCGGTGTGCTGTTATCTATTATCGCCAGCCTTTTCTTTGGAATTGCTATGACGAGTGAGAAATACCTGCTTAATCACGTTAGTCTTCAAACGTATTTGACATTCGGATGGAGTTTTCAATTTATCGGCACACTCACCATCGCCTTATGCTTCGGCAAGCTGTTGCAAGCTGATCTTTCGTTACTAAAACGTACACGGTTTTGGCGCTGGGCATTACTCGCAGGCGTGCTGCGTGTTACAGGAGGGATCTTATTTGTGATCTCACTCAAGCTCTCGAATAACCTTTCGCTGGTATCTGTGTTTACCGGGTTTCGCGTCCTGCTCGCTGCGATATTCGCAGCCTACTTACTTGGTGAACGCGAATACCTCGCCCGTAAATACGAAGCCGCCCTCCTTGCGGTGGGCGGCATTGCGATCATGCTATGGAAGTGAACCGCGGCACGTTATTCTTTTGGCCGTCTAGCTTTGAGTTGCTGCTCCACAATCGTAAGCAACATATCTAGGTTGAACGGTTTGTCAAGAATTCCATCAAATGGATGCGCTAACGCTTCATCCCCGTTGCGTAGCCTATCGGCGCGGACTTTATTAGCTGTCATAAGCACAAATGCACCAGGATCGTTGTCTTTCTGGGCTTCGGCGTATGTACGCATATGTTGCGCGACGACGTCTCCGCCTCCAAGTGGCATTTCAAGGTCTGAAAGTACCATTGCGGCTCTGCCGATATATGTAGCTGCTGCACTTGCTGACCTCGCGAAACGTACGTTATAACCCTCGCCGCTTTCGCCGAGTATTTCGCCTAACAAACCAAGTATAGAAGCGTCATCGTCGACGATCAAGATGTCAAATGGGCCTTCATCAGCCGGGGTAGACCGGCCTTGATCAACTGTATTAAATCCACTCATACTGCTAATCTCCTGGAACTAAAACGGGTATAATTATACAACGAACCAAATAATAAGTCAATACGATTAGGTCGAATTCTTGACGAGTGGTCAAGCACACCACACCTGCGGTCATTAGCTACTCAGAGGAGATATGATATGTTACATATGATTATAGACCCATGTTCTGGTACTTCAACACGCTTAAGTTGTGAAATGCATAATTTAATCATGAAGCTAGCAGACAATTGAGCAGGAAACCATAAGCGGCTATAATAGTCTTTATATGGCACTTTCTCTAGAAGAGATCAGGCGAAACTGTGCGCGAGCGCGCGAACGTATGGCCCAGGCCAGAGCACAGCATTGGGCGTTTGGGGCCTTCAATCTTGATGATGAAGCGACGCTAAAGGCGGTGTGTCAGGCTGCTGTTAAGAAGCAAGCGCCAGTACTGGTAGAGCTCAGCCAAGGTGAAGTAGACGATATCGGGCTCAGTAATGTCCGCGATATGGTAGATAACTTTAAAATCCAGTATGGCGTTGAGATCTATACTAATCTGGACCACTCGCCGTCAGTCGAGGACGCTAAAAAAGGGATTGACGCAGGATTTGAGTTTATCCATATCGATGTTTCGCAGGCTAACCATGATGCAACGGACGAGGACATCATCGCCGCTACCAAAGAAGTGGTTGCATACGCCAAGTTCACTGGTGCGATGGTCGAGAGCGAGCCACACTACTTCGGTGGCTCCAGTAACTTGCATACCGAGAAGATAGACTACGAAGCGATCAAGAAGACGTTTAGCACTCCAGACGGGGCGCGGCATTTTGTCGAGGCGACAGACATCGACACATTCGCAGCTGCCATTGGCAATTTACACGGCAAATATCCTGTACCTAAGAAGCTTGACCTTGATCTGCTAGGCCAGATCCGTGCCGCCATCGACTGCAATATTTCGCTTCATGGAGGTAGCGGGACGCCCGGACACTACTTTGTCAGTGCTGTTCAGATCGGTATTACCAAGATAAATATCAACTCTGACATGCGCGTCGCCTATCGTGAGACGCTTGAAAAGGTGCTGCGTGAACATCCTGAAGAATATTCAGTGGCTAAGCTTATAAGCAAGGAGGTCATTGCGGCGGTGCAGAAGGTAGTAGAGCAAAAGATTGATGATTTTAACTCCGCAGGCAGAGCGGTAGCATAAGCAGTTTGCGCCAGACGCTGAAATTTGATACAACAACAGTAGGAAAAAAATAAACGAATATGTCTGACAACGGTGGGCTGAAACAAATAGATGTTCTGAATGTCGGTGACGTGGTTACCGACGACTTTATTAAGTTACTCGATAATCAGGCGTTTACATACACTGACGAACAAGGCAAACGAATTCTTGCCATGGAATTTGGTACAAAGCTACCATTTGATCATCGCGAGGTTATTCCAGGTGTAGGCAATGCCGGCAATTCATCGGTGTCATTTGCGCGTCTCGGGCTGCGTAGTGCGTTTGTCACAAATGTTGGCGATGACAAATATGGGAGAGAAATAATCTCGTCCCTCGGCAAAAACGGGGTTGATACGAGATTTGTACGCATTAATCCAGGCAAGATAAGCAATTACCATTTCGTACTCTGGTACAAAGAAGAACGCACTATTCTTATCAAGCACGAAGAATATGATTATCACTGGCCACATTTCCGGCCGAATGAAGTTCCGAAGTGGATGTACTTTAGCTCCATTAGCCAACACGCCATCCCATATCACGACGATGTGTCGGACTGGCTTGATGAGCACCCAGATGTTAAGCTGGCATTTCAACCGGGCACTTTTCAGATGGAAGTAGGCGTCGAACGACTCAAGCGCATTTATCAACGGACAGAGGTCCTCATTCTGAATCGTGAAGAAGCCGTTACGGTCGGCGGCGGTAACCATGGCGATATGCATGACCTCATTAACCATCTTCATGCGTTAGGGCCAAAGATAGTAGTGGTCACCGACGGGCCTGCTGGCGCCTACGCTTCTAACGGCCAAACCCGATTCAAGATGCCAATTTACCCTGATGTCGCTCCGCCGTATGAGCGAACAGGCGCTGGTGACGCGTTTGCGAGTACGTTTGTGGCAGCCTTAATCAAAGGCAATACTATCGAAGGCGCATTACAGTGGGCGCCTATTAATGCCATGGCTAAGGTTCAAAAAGTCGGTGGTCAGGCTGGGCTTCTCAATGAGCATGAGCTCGAAGAGTATCTAAAGAAAGCTCCTGAATGGTATCATACTGAGTCATTTTAGAATTATAATCGCAGCTTAAGTTTCTCTTACCCTAGACCAGTGATTACAGCCGAGCGCCAATAATAAAGGGCTTCAAAGTTTCGCGAATTGTGTGGTTAATTGTCACGACCGTGTTGTTCGGCCAATACCATGTATCGTTACTGCGGAGAATAAAGGTCAGCACGCCGCCCCCTTGGATAAAGAGTATGAGCACTACGCTAATGGCCATCACTTTGACCATGGGTTTATGACGCCAGAGCCGGCTGTAGGCAAGACCGACAAGCATGATAATGACAGGTAGGAAGGGTAAGAGATACCGCCCGTTAATAGCAACAGGTTGGTTTGTCTTGAGGTACGTTTGAAACGTCTGAACAAAAAGCGCGCCGATGTATAGCAATAGTACAAGGACAACAGTCTGGCGATAGATGTTACCCTTGAGCAGTTTCCTTGCAAAGTAGGCAAATGTCACTAGACCTGCTGCACCAATGACAATGACTGTCCCGCTAGGGACTGGCAAGGGAGGCTGTGTATCATAGGTGTCGCTGATGGCAAAGAAACTTCTTAGCCACATTCCGTACATCCATTCCCAGGCATAGCTGATCTTGTTTGGCTCGACATCGGCCGGTTTGATCAGCGCATACTGGTAATCTCGCGCCCATGGTCCGTAGTGCAAGCAAGACTGCACCGAAAGTATCTGGCTGCAGTCGGGATTTGGGCTATGGTACCGAATTGTGTTTACTCCGTAGCGTTCTGTAAATAATCCAACGCTGATTAAAAGAATAACGCCGACGCCTATCAGTTGCCATCCGTGTGCGGTTGTAATACTTGTCGCCAAGCTTGATACCAAAGCGGTTCGTTGTGTGCGGAAGCACCACAGTTTCCATAACATGACTGCACCCAAAACGGCGGCAATGGGCAAAAAGGCATATTTAACGAGCCCCGTCAACAGTAGCATACAGAGCAGCAGCGCGGTGCGAATGCCGGAGATCTTATACTGTGCAACGAGGTCGAGCCAATCAAAAGTGGCCAAAATTGAGCCGAGTGTTAAGAGGATAAACAGATTGTCATAGTTAATGTGTGCTGCCAAGAAAGGCACGATCGGAATCAACACGAATAACAGCATGGTGCTATTAATAAGTGCTGAACCGCCACCAAGGCGTGTAAGCAACTTTCGGCTTAAGAATAAACTCCAAACGGCAAGCCCAATATTAATAAACCGTAGCACGATGATCTGAGCAGCTGTGTTGCTGGTCACTGCTGCGATGCCGCGGTAGGGGATACTCATTAGGTAGTGGTATAGGTAAGACGGATCGCGTGCGACGGCGCCAAACTGCTCGGCATGGGGGGGCTGAGAGGTAAAGAAGGGTAGCCACTGCTGTGCATGTAGGCGTATCAAGCCGAAGTGAAAGTCCTCATCGAATGCCATTGGATAACGTGCAGTAACCGCGAACCAAAGTGCTTGCACCGCGAAGATAATAACAACAATGTAGAAACAGCGTGGGCTTGCCAGGAAAGCGGTAAACTTGTCTGCATACCGCTGTAGGCGAGGCTGCTGAGTCGATCGAGCCATGTCGATAGCGTAGCATATTCTAGTTAGCTGAATGGTCGCTGACATTTACAACAAACCGTATATATACAGTCGATCATTTTTAACCCGCTTGTGGTAAGATCAAAAGTAGATGACGAGGGCATTATCAGAGTTATTGGGGGCACGCGAGCCGTCCTTTCATCAAGGGCTTCAGCGCCTCGAATCGGCAAGCGGGCATACAAATGCCGACATCCGTCTTAGCACTGAGGTCGAACGCGCCACGCAACTGAAGCTACAGGAGCTCGGTCTTGATCCCCACGACACCTCTGGTGAGGAGCTGTACGCTGCCTTGCAGGCACGGGTTAAAGAGGACGATGTTCGTCTGGCCAAACAGTTGGCACAGACTTATGGCACGGCTGCTGCAATTCATATTAATGTTGGTAAGGCCATCAATGACCTGCCAGTCTATAAGAGTTGCTTCGCACTCAAAACAGCGGTTGGTAGAAGATTGCTGGCAAAGCTGACCCCCAAGCAGACGATGAAAGCGCTTGGATATAGATCGTTCGAGTCGATGCTGCGTCGCGAGCAGCTTCTCACTGTCTATGCTGCTGCTTGGTTGCTCGAGTCAGCCAGTTGGCGCAAGGCAATGGCCGACAGCTATAAGAAGCTCACCGCGGCAGATTTCGAAATCCGCCCATTCGTTGTGCTTACGCCACATTCTAAACATTGGCAGGCCCAGGCAGAGTCGATCGTAATGCAGAAGAAGCATAATGTCGTAGCGCTCAAAGAATTTGGTGCCGTAGTTATCTTGCCATTTCCGTCCAATGTACCCCCAGCGGCCACCATGACCGCGTTATTGATGGCGCTGCATAATATGAATGAGGTGCGTGCAAGTAGTACCTTCCTGAAACTCTGCCAAGTACGACCGGATTTTGGTCAACTTCTTCAGACGGTTGTAGCAGGCGAGCCCGCCTTACCAGCTGACGTGCTTGATGGTTCGGTAGAGTGGAACACTATCCAACGCTACTACGCCCGCTTTGCCGATCGTTTTCGCGAAGATATATTTGAGCCGCATATCCAGAAAGAAGATCTCAGCTGGCATTCGGTTGAAAAGGCACTTGCGCATATATCTCCGGGGCTTAGCTTCTGGCATCATACGTCAACACTTGGCCTACATACCAGCCAGAAGCCAGTATCATTAAATGTCATCGATGCAGCGCTAAATTACTGTAATCAATTACCCTACAAAGATCGGATCGTACAGTACTTTCGTCGTAGCTTGTGGGGAGAACTGGTTATCCGTTACCTTAAGCACGAGAGTGTAGAAGAAGCGGTGGTTAGCAGCTTGGAGTCAAAATTAAATCCCGAGCCGAGCAAGGATGACGGCTACGAGATGGTTGAGTAGCATCTTGCCGGGTCAGCACAAGTAATATAGAGTATAAGTAACACGAACAAACCAACATGCCAAGCGATATTAAAGACCTGAAACAAATCCGTTATGCTATTTGCGTCTCTGGTGCAGCTGCGGGTATTACTGTCGATGAAGACCAAGACAAGGCGCGCATCCTAGGTGAGACAATCGCAGAAGCGGGTCATATTCTAACTACTGGTGCAACCGTAGGTCTACCATATTACGCTGCGTACGGTGCTAAGCGCAAAGGCGGTGTTAGTATTGGATTCTCGCCGGCCAGCTCGCTGCGTGAGCATATTCATAAGTACCGTTTGCCGTACGACGCTTTTGACTTTATAAACTTCACTGGCATGAACTATGTCGGTCGTGATCTGTATTTGGTCCAATCGAGCGATGCAGTGATTACTGTTGGTGGCAGATTTGGTAGCCTGCACGAGTTCACGTCGGCTATCGAGGCACGCAAGCCTTGTGGCGTATTGACCGGCTCGGACGGCGCTGCCGATTGGATTCCGCTGCTCATGAAAGATTTGGATCTGCCTGATGGTGACATTGTCATTATGGACGGTGACCCGGCCCGCTTGGTGCACAAGCTCATTAGCTTACTGGATAAGAAATACGCTGACGTACGAGAAGACTTAAAACATGATCAACACTGGTATCTCCGTCGCAATCCTATGGAGAGCCCACCTCCACGTGCCGGTTAGCTTATAAGCTAGGGTTATCTGTCCCCGGCGGTCTTGATACAATAGATTTGTGAGTAAGTTCATTCTAAAGAGTGAGTTTGGACCCATGGGTGACCAGCCGGGAGCTATTGCTGAGTTAACCAATGGCTTAGAGCAAGGTGTCAAAGAACAGACATTGCTGGGGGTAACCGGCTCGGGCAAGACGTTTACTATGGCCAATGTTATTAATAACGTTCAGAAGCCGACACTCGTTCTAAGCCATAACAAGACACTAGCGGCTCAGTTATATAACGAGTTTAAGAATTTTTTCCCAGAAAATGCAGTTCACTACTTTGTCAGTTACTTTGATTATTACCAACCAGAGGCCTATATGCCGCGGTCTGATACGTATATCGAAAAAGATTCACAAATCAATGAAGAGATCGACCGGCTACGTCATGCCGCCACCGATGCGCTTCTTACCCGCCGAGACACTATTATCGTAGCCAGCGTTAGCTGTATATATGGCATCGGCACGCCTTCGGACTATAACGCCCTATCTATTGATGTAACTGCCGGTGAACGTCGCATCCGCGACAAACTGCTGCGCCAGCTATCCGACATCCAATACCAACGCAATGATATGGACTTTCATCGCGGTACCTTCCGTGTGCATGGTGACGTAGTAGATATTTTTCCAGCTGGCGAGGAATTGGCATACCGAGTAGAATTCTTCGGCGACGAAGTCGAACGAATCACAAAAATTGATCCTCTGACTGGGGAGATTCTGGCGGCACCGTCGCAGCTCAAGGTTTTCCCAAGTTCGCACTACGTGACGCCACAGGATAAGCTGCAACTAGCGCTTGGCAAGATAGAGCAAGAGTTAGCCGACCGTCTTGCTCAATTCAAAGGCCAAGGCAAGCTCCTTGAAGCACAACGGCTTGAGCAGCGTACGCGATTTGATCTTGAGATGCTCAAGGAGACAGGCTTTGTAAAAGGAATCGAGAATTACTCTCGGTACCTGACAAATCGCGAACCTGGTGAGCAACCGGCGACGCTGCTTGACTACTTCCCTGATGACTTTATTATGTTCGTCGACGAATCACACATGACAATCCCCCAAGTTCGAGGCATGTACAACGGCGACCGAGCTCGCAAGGAAGTCTTAGTAGAACACGGTTTTCGACTGCCGAGTGCTCTCGATAACCGACCGCTGACGTTTACTGAGTTTGAACGGCATATGAATAAAGTCGTGTACGTCTCTGCCACGCCTGCGCAGTATGAGCTGTCGCATTCACCTGAGCCAGTTCGCCAGGTTATCCGCCCAACAGGGCTACTCGATCCACAAATTGAAGTTCGGCCAATAGATGGTCAAATTGACGATTTGATTGCCGAAATTCGATCAACGACTGGCAAACATCACCGAGTCTTAGTAACCACACTCACTAAGCGCATGGCTGAAGAGTTGTCAGAGTATTTGCAGGAGCTGAACATCAAAGTTGCATATCTGCATAGCGACGTTGACACGCTTGACCGCACAGATATATTGCGGGACTTACGTCTTGGTGTGTACGACGTGCTGGTTGGTATAAATCTGTTGCGCGAAGGTTTGGACCTGCCGGAAGTGTCTCTTGTCGCAATACTTGACGCCGATAAGGAGGGCTTTTTGCGCAGCGAGCAGGCACTGATCCAGACCGTTGGCCGTGCTGCGCGCCATATGGATGGCCATGTCATTATGTATGCTGACCATATCACGGATTCTATGAAGCGTGCCATAGATACGACGGAAGCCCGCCGCGAGTATCAGAAGCAGTTTAACCATGAACACCACATTACGCCGAAGGGTATCAGTAAAGCAGTTGAAGCCAGTATGCAACCTGAGCTACCAGAAGAAGCAAAACGTGCCAAACTTGACTTAAAAAAGATCCCCAAGGATGAATACGGCAACCTCATTAAAGACTTAACGTCTCAGATGGAACTAGCGGCGGCTAACCTGCAGTTTGAGCAAGCCGCTGAACTGCGAGATATCATCACCGACATTAATGCTAGGATGTAGTTGCATCAAGTGAGGCACCGTGTTACGGTAGCACTATGGTTATTGCAAGTAGCTTCTGGCAACAACAGCAATCACGTTAAGTCGTGGTTGGTATTTCGGCGTACTTTACAGGAAATAAGCACCAGCCACGTGGCTGGTTTTTTCGTGCATCAATGGCAACTAAACGGAGAGCATCTTTGCTATAATCAGATCAAATGACAACGCTATCACGTGAGGAAGTATTAAAATTGGCTCAACTAGCCCGCCTCGCTCTATCTGACAATGAAGTAGAAGAATTTCGTAAGGAGCTAAGTGATATCCTGCAATATGTCGAGCAGCTGCAACAGGTTGATATCACTGGGCTCAAACCAACCAACCAAGTAACCGGGCTTACGAATGTCATGCGAGAAGATACTGTGCGTCAGTACAGCTACGCGCCACGCGACCTGTTGAAAAATGTGCCTGAGGTGCAAGACGATATGATAAAAGTTAACCGCATGGTTGGTTGATATGGACGATCATGGGAATTGGCTTTCGCTTGCGGAAATTGCGTCGAGGATTAATGCGGCTGAGCTGCGTGCGACCGATCTCGTTGACCAGTCGCTCAAAGTAATTGAAGAAAAAAAGGACTACGACGCAGTTATTGTGACGACTACGGCGCGTGCCCGCGAACGGGCACAGGTGATTGACGAACAGGTAAAAAGGGGTGAGAACGCCGGGCGTTTGGCAGGTGTGCCTTTTATCGCAAAGGATAACTATCTAGTGTTTGGCGCCGAGACCACAGCTGCCAGCAATATCCTCAAGGGATTCGTAGCGCCGTATCAGTCAACCGTCATTGAAAAGCTGGAGGCTGAAGGCGCCATATGCGTCGCCAAAGCTAACCTTGATGCATTTGCACATGGTTCTAGCACTGAGAATAGTGATTTTGCAGTGACCAAGAACCCGCACGATAAAACACGTGTACCCGGCGGATCATCGGGCGGCTCCGCTGCATCGGTTGTGCTTGGTATGGTCCCGTTCGCGTTAGGTTCTGACACAGGTGGTTCAATTCGTCTGCCAGCCAGCTGGAGCGGGTGTGTTGGTTACAAACCGACATACGGTCTGACTAGTCGCAGTGGTGTAGTAGCGATGGCGAGTAGTACCGACTGTATGGGCCCACTGACACGGACGGTTGAAGATGCCGCACTGGTACTTGATATTGTGGCGGGTCGTGATGATCGCGATAGCACGACTATTGAACGTAACCCTGAGGGCTACGTACTAAGTGGCCCCAATATGGACTTGCATGGTAAGAAAATCGGCGTTATCAAAGAATATATGGGAGAAGGCCTGCAGCCAGGGGTCCGTGCAGTCATTGACACATCAATCGAGAAGATAAGAGCTGCAGGTGCTGAAATACGTGACGTTTCTTTGCCAAGTCTGCCGATGGCACTTGCAGTGTACTATATCGTAGTGCCTGCTGAGGTGAGTAGCAATCTCGGGCGCTACGATGGGCAGCGGTATGGCTACCGTTACAAAGATGCAAAGGATCTTAATGAGAGTTACTCCAAATCACGCGGAATTGGCTTTGGTAAAGAAGCTAAGCGTCGCATTATGATTGGCACATACGTGCTGAGCAGTGGGTATTACGACGCCTACTACAAGCGAGCGCAGACGGTGCGCACCAAGCTCATCAACGAATTTGAAAGAGCCTTTAAGGATGCTGACTTCTTGCTGGGACCAACTGCGCCGATGACTGCATTTAAGATTGGCGAGAACGTGAACGACCCGCTGCAGATGTATCTTGCGGACATTATGACAGTTGGCGTCAGTCTGGTTGGCTCGCCCGCGGTCGTAGTACCTGCTGGCGAAAGTGATGGCTTGCCGGTCGGCTTGCAGCTCATGGCAGCTCAGCGACAGGATAAATCACTTTTGCAGCTTGCCAAGGCAGTTGAGGAGCTTGTCCGTGCTTAACATCTCCTTCCTACTAAACTCAAATCTAGCGGTGATACTTGGGCTGGTCGGTGTCATCGCGATTATTATCGTTCTATTTGGCAGCAGTTTTATAGTTCGTCGGGCTCGACGCAGCTCAAAATATGCTACTTTCAAGCCTCGTTGGCAGGAAGTGCAGAAGCTGTGCGGGAAGTCCGATACGTGGCCGATGGCTATCATTAATGCTGACAAACTGCTTGATGATGCGCTGAAGATAACTGGATTTAAAGGTAAAACGATGGGTGAGCGCTTGGTAGCGGCGCAACGAACATTGAGCGATAACGATGGCGTGTGGTTTGGCCATAAGCTACGGAATAAGCTGGTCCATGAAGATACGCCGAAACTCCAGAAAGCTGATGTCCACATCGCACTTAAAGGCCTCCGACAGGCTCTCATTGACCTAGGAGTCTTGTAATGGTTACCGCAGAGACCCGCAAAAAATATATGCCAACTATCGGCATAGAATGCCATGTCCAGTTGAAAACGGCGACTAAATTATTTGCAGCCGTAGACAATGACGCGCGCGAAGCGGCGCCAAATACACTGGTCAGCCATATTTGTTTTGGTTTGCCGGGTGCGTTGCCGGTCTTGAACCGTGAAGCTGTGCGCCTTGCTGTTCGCGCGGCATTTGCCCTCGGCACTGAGCCAGCCCGTTTTAGCAAATTTGACCGCAAGCATTATTTCTACCCAGATTTGCCAAAGGGTTATCAGATCTCGCAGTATGACGAGCCCATTATCGGTGAGGGTGGGATTGATGTGCCTATGTATGTTGAGGCAAATAAAGAAGTCCAAACATTGCACGTTGGCATCATTCGCGCCCACCTGGAAGAAGATGCTGGTAAAAGTACCCACCCAGCTGGCAAGGATTACAGTCTGGTTGACTTGAATCGTGCAGGCACTCCGCTGCTAGAGATCGTATCTCGTCCTGACATGCATTCTGCCGCTGAGGCAAAAGCGTATGTTCACGAGCTGTATCTGCGGATGAAGTATGCAGATGTGAGCGACGCGAATTTATATCTTGGTCATATGCGATTTGACGTGAATGTTAGCGTCAGCTCAGATCCGGGGAAGTGGGGTACGCGCACCGAGACAAAAAACCTTAACAGTTTTCGTAGCGTTGAAAAAGCAATCGAATTTGAGATACAACGCCAGATTGAAGTTCTTGAAAAGGGTGCCGAAGTGGTCCAAGAAACGCGCGGCTGGGATGAGGCCAAGCAGCGAACGTTTACACAGCGTTCCAAGGAGGAGGCGCATGACTACCGCTATATGCCCGATCCTGATCTCCCCCCAATTGTGCTGGATGACGAGTATATCGAGGGCGTCCGCGACGATATGCCAGCATTACCGGACGATTACCGCAAGCAATTCAGCTCTATGTCACTTGATCGGCAAGTAATTGAAGATATCTTGGCTGATGTAGAGACGACTCATCTCGTGGCAGATGCGCTTACTAAATCTTCGCCGGAAGACGGTCGACGGATAGCATTCTGGATGATGCGCCCGTTGACTGATGAAGAAGCTGACGGTGCCCGCACCAGAACGGTGCAGATAGACGAGCTGATTGCCCTCTCAAAGTTGGTTGGTGCCGGTAAACTCAGCTCATCCGCCGCAAAGCAAGTGCTTGACGAGATGCTAGTTCGTGGCGGTAAAGCTGAGGAAATAGCGACACGCTTAAATCTACTACAGGTATCGGACGAAGCTGAAATCATTAAAATCGTGGAACAGGTCATGACAGAGAACCCCAAAGCAGTTGAAGATCTCAAAAATGGCGAGCAACGTGCCATCGGATTCTTGGTCGGGCAGATCATGAAGCTCTCTCAGGGTAAAGCCAATCCCGGTCTTGCGCAGCAACTTATCAAAAAACAGCTAGGCCTTTAATGCTTTAAGCATATGGAAGCAATTACTGATGAGGTAAGCGCGGGTTATTATGTGGCCAGTAAAAGGCCTACGTCCGGCGACGGTCGACGGTGGATTGCCCACGATACTTGAAGTAGGTCCTCAGCTATCTGCTGAACTGAATGTGCGTCTGCGCAAGGCGTCGTAGTATTTGGCTACTTGCAACCACAGAAAAGTATAATGTGCATTAGTGGGTGGTGACTAAGGAGGGTACATGTCAAAAAAGGTTACGAAGGCGATTATTGCAGCTGCAGGGTTTGGTACAAGGTTTCTGCCACAAACCAAGGCGATGCCAAAAGAGATGCTGCCGATCGTCGACAAGCCGGTGATACAGTGTGTCGTCGAACAGCTCGTTGACGCGGGGATTACTGACATTATTATTGTCACCGGCTACGCGAAGCGCAGTATCGAGGATCACTTCGACGCACCGAGTGCGGAGTTGGCGGTGGCACTTTCGAAGGGCAAGGAACAGTTACTCAAAGATCTGTGGGATATCGCTAACATGGCAACGTTCACCTATGTACGGCAAAAAGAGCCGCTCGGCAATACAGCGCCATTATTTTATGCTAGTCATCTCATTAATGACGAGCCGTTCATCTATACCTGGGGTGATGAGTTTATCGAAGCTTCTCCCAACCGTTTTCGACAGATGATTGACGCCTACGAGGCGATACATGCCCCGATTTTGCCTTGCATCCGCGTCACGGATGACGACGCATTTAGTAGGTACGGCATTTTAGCCGGCGACACAACACCCAATGGGTATATAAAGATGCGCACTATTGTTGAAAAGCCAGGTAAAGACGCGGCGCCCTCGAATCTAGCTAGCGTAGGAGGCTACTTGCTGACATCTGACATTCTGCCCTATATTTCCCTCGCTGCGGAAAGTTATGACGCGAGCGGTGAATTTATGATCCAACCGGTCATGCAAACGATGATCGCTGACGGGTATGACTTTTACGGCATGGAGGTAAAAAACGCTCGGTATTATGACACCGGAAACAAACTCGATTACTTAAAAACTGTGGTTGACTTGGCACTCCAGCGCGATGACATTGGGCCAGAGTTACGAATTTATTTGCAAAAAAAGCTCAAGTAGGATACTTTTAGGGCAAATAGAAGGGTAACTCTATATGCAAAACGCCGAATCTATACTTGTCATAATCGTATCAGCAGTCCTGGCATTGTTTCTCCTAACGGCCATTGTGGTTCTGGTGATGATTGCGAAGCTTGTCCAGTCGTTGAGACGAATTATCGATAATGCTGAGCGGGTTGTGGAGACAGCCGGCGAGGCAGCTGAAATGCTACGGAATGCCAGCGGCCCGCTTGCACTGTTCAAGGTGGTACGGAACATGGTGGATGCCGTAGATAAAATGCGTAAGTAACGACAGGAGGGAAATAGATGGGTAAAGCAGTTAAGCGGTTGGCGGTGGCAGCGGGGTTGGCGGCTGCAGTAGGCTATGTCGCCGGTCTTTTGACGGCGCCAAAGTCAGGTAAGGAAACCCGTGAAGATCTCAAGAATGCTGCTAAAACTGGCCTAGACCAGGCTGAGCGGCAGCTCAAGAATATCAGTATGGAGCTGGCTGATTTGGTAGAGGAAGGGAAACAACGCGGAGCGGATATGAGCGACAAGGCACGGAAGCAACTAGACGAGTTAGTCGCCCAGGCCCGTGCTGCGCGTGAGAAAGCTCGTGAAGTTGTAGCTGCCGTGCATCAAGGTGATGCGGAAGATGACGATCTCCGAATCGCGGTTAATCAAGCCAATAGTGCGTTGGGACATCTCCGCGACTATCTCAAGAAGTAGTAAGCTGCTCATAGTGCAAAGGCCCTGTATGTACGGGGCCTTTGTTGTAAATCTACCGGTTGTTTGAGCTAGCCTAGGCTAGCTATACTAGTAATCATAACGGCAAATTGAGGAGGGTCGCTTGGCTGAACCCAAGGAGAAAGTACCGTCAGAAGTTGTTTCTGTGGAGTCAGAATTGACCGCCGCAGATTATGTGCATCTCCATAATCATACACAGTACAGTTTGCTTGATGGGCTAACGCGGGTGCCTGATCTAATCGAGTACGTGAAGACTGCTGGCATGGAAGCTGTAGCTATGACAGACCACGGCACATTGTCCGGCGCCATCGAATTCTACAAAGAAGCGACCGGTCAAGGCATTAAACCGATCGTTGGGCTTGAAACGTACGTCGCTACCCGTAAGCATACAGACAAAGATCCGCAGAAAGACAAGCTCCGCTACCACCTTATTTTGTTAGCCATGAACGAGACCGGTTGGCGTAACATGATGCAGCTCAGCACTATTGCGAACCTAGAGGGCTTTTACTACTATCCCCGCGTTGATCACGATCTGCTTGAGAGGTATAACGAAGGACTGATTGTATTGAGTTCATGCATGAGCGGCGAGATAGGCGATGCATTAAAACAAGACCAGTACGACAAAGCCAGACAAGTCGCTGTCTGGTATAAGAGCATTTTCGGGGACCGTTATTATCTAGAGATACAAGACCATGGCCATCCTAAAAATCCGCTGTATCAACCAGATCAAAACCATGTGAACGAGCAGGTGTTGAAACTAGGTAAGGAACTAGATATACCAGTTGTGGTAACCTGCGATGCCCACTATCTAAAGCATGAGGACCAAGAGGCACACGAAATTTTGTTATGTGTCGGTACTGGCTCGTATCTCAGTGACGAAAAGCGTATGTCGCTTAAAGATTTTCCACTCCACGTCGAAGATCCTAATCAAATTATTGCTCGCTGGGGCAAGGACCACCCTGAGGTTATCAGAAATACAAAGGCCGTCGCTGACCGTTGCAATCTGGAAATTGAGCTTGGCCGCATTCTGATACCAAAGTTTCCTGTTCCTAGCGGCGAGACGGAGCAATCAATTTTACACCGTTGGGTATTTCAAGGCTTAGCTTGGCGGTATGGTGGTGTAGCCGAGGAGGTGTCGAAGAAACTCAGTATTGAAGATGCGAGGAAAATGATACCGAAAGCTGCGCTGGACAGAGCTGACTATGAAATGGCTGTCGTTGACCAAATGGGCTTCAATGGTTACTTCTTAATTGTGGCTGACTTCATCAACTGGGGGAAAGACAAAGGCATTATTTTTGGGCCAGGACGTGGTAGTGCTGCAGGTTCGATCATGGCTTACGCAGTCAAAATTACCGATCTTGATCCTCTCAAGTACGATCTCCTCTTTGAGCGTTTTCTTAATCCAGACCGTATCAGTATGCCAGATGTTGACGTGGACATACAGGATACCCGCCGCGACGAAGTGGTGCAGTACTGCTCAGACAAGTATGGGCATGAGCGGGTTGCGAATATCGTGACGTTCGGCCGAATGTTTGCACGGAATGCCGTGCGTGACGTCGCTCGTGTACTGCAAGTGCCTTATGCCGAAGCTGACCGGCTCGCCAAAATGCTGCCTCAGCCAGTGCAAGGACGCCACGTACCATTGCCCAAGGCACTTAAAGAAGATCTCGAGCTGAAGCGCGAGTATGAAACGAACGAAGTATCAAGGCGCGTCATTGATGAGGCGATGATACTAGAAGGCACGGTCCGCAGCCACGGCGTGCATGCTTGCGGGGTAGTAATTGCTCCGGATGATTTAGTAAAATTCCTACCGCTTGAAATGGCCCAAAAGGGTGTTATTACGACGCAGTTTCCCATGGGTCAGGTTGAAGAACTCGGTCTGCTCAAGATGGACTTCTTAGGGCTATCGAACCTAACGATTATTAATAACTGCTTGCGCATTATTAAGAGAGTGTACAAAGACGCCATCGATCTGCCGGCGTTGTCTCTTGACGACTCAGAGACATATAAGCTGCTCGGTAGCGGAGATAGTACTGGGGTATTTCAGCTGGAGTCTGCAGGCATGAAGCGGTATTTGAAGGAGCTGCAGCCGACGGCATTTGAGGATATTATCGCCATGGTTGCGCTTTATCGGCCGGGGCCAATGCAGTTTATCGAGAGTTTCGTTAATCGGAAACATGGCCGCGAAAAGATTACGTATTTGCACCCCAGTATGAAGCCGGCTCTCGGCAACACTTACGGGATATTGGTCTACCAGGAGCAGTTCATGCAAATCTCGAAAGACGTGTGCGGATTCACTGGCGGCCAAGCGGATACACTTCGTAAAGCTATTGGCAAAAAGAAGATAGATTTAATGCAAAAAATGCGCCCTGAATTTATCGAAGGGGGCGTTAAGCACTCAGGCGTTGCGCCGGAGGTAATGGCCAAGTTCTGGGATCAGCTCGAAGAGTTTGCTAACTACTGTTTCAATAAGTCTCACGCCGCATGCTACGCACTTATCGCGTACTGGACCGCGTATTTGAAGGCACACTATCCCGCGGCATTTATGGCAGCCCTTATGACTAGCGACTTCGATGACATCGACCGTCTTGCTATTGAAATTGCGGAGTGCAAGAAGATGGGTATGGACGTTTTACTGCCCGACGTCAATGAGTCATTTTTGGAATTTGCCGTCGTTCCTGGTGAAAAGCCGCAGATCCGCTTTGGTATGGTCGCGATTAAAAACGTTGGTCGTGGGGCAGTGGAAGAGATTTTGCGAGCACGCGAGGAAGGCGGCTACTTCACCGATATGGCTGACTTCTTAGCGCGTGTCGACACCCATACTGTCAACCGTAAGGCGCTTGAAAGCTTAATTAAAGCCGGTGGCTTCGACCGCTTTGCCGACCGGTCAACACTGTTGCATAACTTGGATACGATTGTGGCGTATGGCCAGAAGCTTGCGAAGCAAGCACTGAGCGGACAGACCGACTTATTTGGTGACGTACTCGGCGAGACGCATGCCGCAAAGCCCGTCTTAACTATGCAACCTCCAAGTGTCCAGTATAATTCGCGCGATCAGTTACTCTGGGAGCGTGAGTTGCTTGGGCTATACCTGAGTCAGCACCCGCTTGCTGATTTCTCGACGCTGCTCCAGGAGCAAACGGTGCCGCTTAATAGTCTCGAGCAGGGGCACGACGGTAAGCAGATCATTGTCGGGGGCAACGTGGCGGCAGTCCGCGAAATTGTGACAAAAAACGGCCAGAAGATGGCATTCGTGAAGATCGAGGATGAATTTGGAGAGGTGGAAGTCATCTTATTCCCAAGTGTCCTGCAACAGACAGCTGGCTTATGGGAGCGGGACCGCGTCGTTATTGTCCGGGGTAAGGTGAATGCCAAGGATAAAGACGGCAGCCTCCAGTCCGAGCTTAAGATCATGGCTGACGATGCTCGGGAAGTGACACACGAGCAGGCCATTGCCTATCAAGGTAGAGGCAAGAAGGCAACGGTACCCAAGGCAAAGAAAGTTGCAGCTCAGGCGAGTGTGAGCAACCCGTCACTTCGCGAAAACGCTCGCGTGTACATTCGCTTGCATAAGAGTGATGACCGAGCATTACTTATGTCCTTGAAACAAGTAATCGACGAGCAGCCTGGCGAAAGTGAAGTCGTGTTAGTGCTTGGAAGCGGAGATCAGAAGCAAGTCGTACGATTGCCTAGCCGCATCCGCAGCGATCCTAGTGCACTAGAACGCCTACAGGCATTAGTCGGTGTCCAGAACGTTATCCCACAATAGCTATTACTCATCTTGCTGCAATCTTCTTAGTAGCGTTTCTACATCTAGACTGCCGGATGGGCTGAAGGGATCTAGTAGGAGACTGGTTGGCTCAACTTGCATTTGCGCGGAGCTGCCAATTGAGCACTTGTGGTCTAGCGAATAAGCCCAGCAGTGTGGCTCACGGCAAGTACGGCGGAGACGATAGTTATAGCTATAACGTCGAGCAGCGTGTGATGGAGCACGAAACGCTCACCTTTTACAAGCATTTTGCGCCATGCCAAGCTATGGCGAACGACAATGAATGCGCAAGCGCTAAATCCAAGTAATGCTAGGGCTAACGTGCTAAATGGAGTATTACTAGAAACAAGTTCAAGCTGCGTGATGTGCTGTGTGCTTGGCTCGACAGTATTTTGTTTCTCGGTGGTCGTACTTGCCGGTGCGCTCGCAGCGGGCCGCAATGTCGCTATAACCGGCGCCACTGTCTCAGATAGTGGTCTTGATGCCTGTGAGGCGCCGGGCAGAGAGCCGTACATGGCCACGATTAACGTTTCCGGACCATTGTTTTGATAATTTGCGATATTGGCGATACCAAAACCTACGTCGTGATAGGAACTATTTAAGATATTGGCACGGTGTTCCGGGCTATTCATCCACCCGGTGATTGTGCCATCGGCCGTGGTAAAACCATATGCCAAGTTCTCGCCGGCAGTCTGGTAATTGTAGCCTGCTGCAGTAATAAACGTCCACGGTGTTTGGCCATCTGGTGTATCGTGCGACCAGTAATCTCGGGCTGCCATGTCGTCGGCTTTTGCTTGAGCGGCCTGGTCCAATTTATCGTTGAGATTGAGGCTAGCTAGATCATTGTTTGTTCGCTGCTGGTTTGTGTCGTCAAGCAGGCTGGCAACGCTCATGTCGGTCGCATAGCCCAGGACATTCTTGTTGACTCCGCTGAGCCAATCTCCTATAACTAGGCCGCCAACCAGAATGGTGATAATGGGCAAATACGGCCAGTAGGTCTTCACGTAGTCACGGCTATGCCGATGGTGGTTCCCGTGCCGCTTACGATGGTCAAGGCTAGGACGTTTTGGTTTGGATTTTGCCAAAGTCATGTTTTTGTCTTAGTAGCTATCTGAAGTATACCATAGTGCTTGTGATGGAAATTTTACGGATTCAAGGGCAGACACCCTGCTATCATTAGACTATATGCGCAAGTCTGGGCCACGTTACGAGCGACCAAGCAGGCCAGAAGACATATTGCCTGTCTCGGGCTGGGCTAGGGGAACTGACCTCAGCACGTACGGTGAAGACGGTGTGTTGTACATTGGGTACTTACGTGATGAAGAGACTGGATTGCTTCGCGCTAGAATCAAACGCCCAAGTGCAGCGGGCACCCCTGAGGTGTGGCTGAGCCGTTACGATGCTACAATATGCAACCCGCACTATGCCTGGGTTGCCGTTGGCGACACGACCTTACGCTTGGTGGGCTGCTCGGTAGACTCACATATATGCACACTGGCGGGTACGCGGGAAAGCAATGTCTTAGTTGGGCAAATTGTATGCGACGATTGGCTTGTTGTCGATTATGGTGAAGAAAGCGACAGTGGTGGCGAGCGTGCTGCACTTGCTCCCTATTTAGGTGCTCGAATTACAAGTGTATGGGAGCCCCCGGAGGAGCTCCCAGCTACCTTTCCACCGCCCCACGAAGAGTTTGACACTGATTGAACAGTCTGCCGAAGCGTTAGAGCGATCAGAGCAATTAACGGTACTCAACTTAGCGGATGTGAGTGAAGGCAACAGCATATTCTTGGCCACTGGTTGGCGTCAAAATTTAATAAGGTGGTGGCTGCGTATCACGCATACGAATGCCGGTATGCCATGGGCGAAGGTCTATCAATGGCATGAATATGACTGGCAGGCGCTTCCCGGCTTCTATCAACTACTTGGATCGTCAGTATCGTGTTCTGATCGCGATACAGCTGAACCGGTCACCTCGTACTACAAGCATGAATTTGGGATTGGTCGTTGTCCCTCGGTGCATTTCCAATATCACCCTGAGCAGCCCCTTGTGAACGAACATGAGCGACTAAGCAGCGAACTGTACCTAAGCTCTCGGATAATCCATTCCATTCGGTTAAGCCTAGCCGATTTTTATGACAATCTCGATGAAAGGTGATATAACGCGATCGCCGCAGCGATGCTGACATTAAATGATTCCTTCTGCCCATGCATCGGTATCTCGATAATTTGATCGCAGAGTGCGAGCACGGCTGGCTCCACGCCTTCCACTTCTCGACCGACAATTAACGCAATAGGCTGATCCGTATTGAACTGGTTAAGCGGGACTGATTGTTCGGTCTGCTCTAGAGCAGCAATAGTATAGCCTTCTGTGCGGAGCCGGTTGACTACGTGATCGACATTTTCCTCGTGCGACCAAGGCACCATATGCTCTGCTCCGAGCGCGCTCTTGTTAATGCGGTTTGCGATCTGGCGGGCTAGATGCGGCAGGCGCTGGTCATTATCAGCCAATGGGTATGGTGTGTACCCGGTCAAGTAGACGTGTGAGATCCCCAAACCATCGGCGGTACGTAGTAACGACCCAACATTGAGACAGCTGCGGATATTATGGGCAACCAATGCTATATGGGGCATGGCTCTATGTTGGTAGTAAGTATATTTTTCGTCAAGCATGAGTGTCTAGCCTTGTTGCCATGGATTGTCTTATACTATAACCATATGCAAGATGATGCTGCTGCTCGTGGGCGACAGGAGCAAGAGCAGGCAACTCTGCGCCGCGCCCGTATCCTAGGAATGAACTACGTTGACACGTCGCTCGTTCAGAACAAACAACTGTTTGAGTATCTATTGAGCGTGCCTGACCTCTATCGCTTGAAGCTTGTCCCTCTGCAGGCAGACCAGAGCAACATATTGTTCGGTATCTTAACTACTACTCCTCAGACTTCGATGGTAGAGGTCAAGCGCCGGTTTTTGAATCAAATTGTTAATTTCGCCATCATTTCTGAAACCGGGTATCGAGAATATATGATGCGGTACGATCCACCGAAGAAAGTGGTGTATCAAGACATTGCCTTGAATACGGCTGGGACATCCGATCTTGTGGCACAAGTCTCGGAAACATTGTCGCAAGTTCGAGCCGATGACATGCTTGCCTACTTGGTTTCCCAAGCATATCGCTTGAAAGCGTCTGACATTCACATTGAGACCCAGGAGGGCGATGTTCGAATCCGCTTCCGTATTGATGGCGTACTGCACCCTGTGGCACGTGTTGCCCTAGATAAATACCGCGTACTTGTCGGTGCAATTGCGAGTGCTGGCAACGTATCTACCTCCGCTGATGAAGCACAGCAAGGCCATATTGCTCAGAGGGTAAAAATGGCCGATGGGACAATGGTTGATGTCAATGTGCGTCTTGAAACGGTTCCAACGATCAATGGCATGGACATTGTAATGCGCCTGTTCAATATGCAGGCAGAGATGTATCAGCTCGATCGACTGGGTTTATCTGAGAGTGAGCACAAGGTAGTCGATGCGATTATTGCTAAACCGAGTGGGCTTGTCATGGTCGTTGGCCCAACAGGCTCCGGCAAGACTACGACGCTCTACTCCATAATGAATTCACTGAATAACGATGAGCGGAAGATTATTACAATCGAAGATCCGGTTGAATATCAATTTCCCGGAATTACGCAGATATCTGTAAGAAGCAGCGAAGGTGGTAACGACGCCAGTTTTGCAGATAAACTGCGTGCAGTACTACGTCTAGATCCGGATATTGTCATGGTCGGCGAAGTTCGCGATAACGACACAGCTCGCACAGCGCTTCAGGCGGCATTAACTGGCCATTTGGTGCTCACGACGTTCCATGCAGGTAGTGCCGCCGCAGCGCTTACTCGTCTTGGGGATGTGATTGGTCAGAACCCCCTGTTTGTATCAGCAATTCGGTTAATTATGGCGCAACGGCTCGCCCGACGGCTTGATGATGCGACGAAGCAGCCATATCAGCCGGATGATGCTACGCGGGCGTATTTGCAGTCTGTTATTGATACGCTGCCGGATGGAGTAGATCGTCCGGGCTTAGACAACATACTGCTATATAAGCCTGGCTTGTCGACAGAAAATCCTTATGGCTACCGCGGACAGCTCGTGATCCGCGAGCAACTAACAATGAGTGATGAGCTACGGAATGTACTCGACGGCAAAACGGGTGTTGTTTCGAGCGTGTCGATTGAGGCAGCGGCAATACGAGGTGGCATGCTCACTATGCAGCAGGACGGGGTGTTAAAAGTATTACGCGGTGAAACGACCCTAGAGGAAATTGCCCGCGTCGTCGGTTGATAAGGCTAAATAGCTGTCGATTATAGTTGCAGCGCTAGGCTACCTAGTGGTTATCCACCCTTGTTAATGCCCATGGCTCTCTTGCAAGAAGCGTAAGCTTGACGTATAATAGGAAGAATCCATGTGGGTCAGCGATATTTATAGCACCTATGCTAGTTACTTATTGTTGGCAAATGTAGGCGAAAGAGACTTATTGATGCGGCTTCGATCCGTAGATAACACTTCAACCGGGTACATCGGTGTATCGGGTTATTTTTTCATCCCATGAGATATCTAAGGGTCGGCCTATAACGAACCGTATGGTTCGACTATATGCTCTGGCCCACTCAAGAATTGGCTAAACTCGGGCGAAAGAAAGGCCGTCCATTTGCAAATCCATGTACAACTTAGCTGACGACTCGTCAAAGAATGTTATCGTGCTCGTGAATGATTACTATGAAGAGTATGGCCGTGCAGTCCATAGGCTCGCTGAATATCTCGGCCGGCCGCTCCGCGGTATTATGCTCATCGACAAGAGACTCAAAGAGGCGGGTCAGAATCTCCCAGATACCTCAGGTGAATTTGAAGAAGTAATATGCGAATTTTCCAATGATGCAGAACTGCGTGCTACCGTTAAACGATTTGAGCACGAATTACTCGTTGTAACCTGCGGCGGTGAAAGCAGCCAAATGGATTTTCAGCGGGTACTGCCTCATGTGCCGTATGTACTTGGCCCAAGCGAGCGTTCCATAGAATGGGCGACACACAAAGGCAAAATGCGCGAGATTATGGGTGCGTATGACCCTCGGCTTGTTCCAAAGCTACTTACAGTAGCTGATGCAAGCGAAAAACAAATAGATACGGTCATAGAAAGCCTTACATTCCCCATGATGGTAAAGCCGACTGGCTTGTCTGACTCCACTTTGGTCACCAAAGTGCATACAAAGCAAGAGCTTGGCCGAGCATTACGCGATAGCTTCGCGGCCCTCGAAGATACCTATAAGCGTAATCGGGGTAATGGCAAACCGGGAATACTGGTTGAGGAATTCATGGAAGGTGATTTGTATTCTATTGATGGTTATGCCAGCCAGTCGGGTCAGGTTTGGTTGCTGCCCCTACTAAGGAGCAAGTCGGCCTATCACGTAGGCCTGCCTGGCTTTTACATATACCAGACTGAGACGTACCATGAGCTAACTGAAGAAGAGGATCGGGCCGGTAAGCAGGTCGCCCAAGCGGCAATTCATGCCGTCGGCTTGCGGTCGAGCGTGGCGCATATTGAGCTATATAAGACCGCTGACGGTTGGAAAGTAATTGAGCTTGCTGCACGTCCGGGCGCACTTCGCCAGGAAGTCTACGAGGCATCATATGGTGTAGATCACGCACTCAACGAGCTGTTACTTAAAATCGGATTAGAGCCGCAGTTAAGCGCTGGTCGCCGTACGCATAGTATGGTATTTAAGGTTTATCCGGAAGTCGAAGGTGAAATTGTGTCAATCGAGGGTATTACTGAAGCGAGACATAACCCAGCAACGTATACAATCAATGAGTTTGTGAAACCAGGCGATCACGTTTTGCCAATTACTGAAGGCGGTTCAGTTGCTGTGCAAGGTGTGCTATGTGGTCTGGATGTTGATGCTTTGCGTAAAGACGTATCTGCGACGCGGGCCGGTATTAAGATCCACATACGAGCACACGAGCAAAAGCCAACAGCGAGTATCGACCAAGGCCGAACATTGCAAGTAGCGGCATAGGGAATGAACTAGACACCAGCATATGGAAAAAGATATTGTCTTGTCAGTCGACATAGTAGAGCCAGGGCTCGTCAACGCGACACATTTACTCAGTAAAAAACTTGGCCGGCCGTTGAAAGGGATAGTTCTTGTGCACCGCGGTTTTCTTGACTATCCTGACCGGCCTGTCGATACTACCGGTTTGTTCGAAGAAGTCGTGGCAGACTTCGATAATCCGGACGAGCTGGAGAGAACCCTGCTACCTCTTTTGGACCGAATTCTACTTGTTACTACTCGGTATGAGGATTCTATATATCATCTTCGCCAGCTCATACCATTTGTGCCGTACGTTTACGCACCGACTGAATCATCGTTGCTTTGGTCAAGTGAAAAGCCTCTCATGCGTGACCGACTTAAATCGTATGATCCAGACCTTGTCCCTGAATATCGGCTCGTGCAACAGGATGACCTCTTGAGGTGGGAAGAAGTCACAAAAGATCTTACTTTTCCGGTGATCGTCAAACCAGGTAGCCTGTGGTCGTCGTTTCTTGTGACCCGCTGCAACACGAAAGATGAACTTGCCAGGTGCCTAAACGAGACGTTTGGCATTATCGATAAAGTATATAGTCACTGGCGGCGTGCGGCTAAGCCGGTACTGCTTATAGAGGAAATGATGCAAGGTGACATGTACTCAACGGATGTTTATGTCTCATATGACGGGATCATTCGTTGTTTGCCACTGGTGCAAGTTATTACTGCCGCTTCACTAGGTCAGCCGGGCTTCTATGGTCATACCTGTATTCTGCCTGTCGATCTGTCGGAAGACGAGACGCAGAAAGGCTTCCAGGCTGCTCGGTCAGCTGTTCGTGCCCTAGGGCTTCGTGCAACTACCGTGCATATCGAGTTATTTCATACCAAAGATGGTTGGAAGGTTATCGAACTAGGGGCGCGTATCGGCGGAAGACGTGAGAAGCTGTACCATGAGGCGTTCGGTATAGAGCACCACTACAATGATCTAATAAACCGTATTAATCTGGAACCTGAAATGCCTATAAAAATAGTAAGCCATGCTCGCAGCGAAGATATTTTTGCTGAAGCTGAAGGTGTGGTCGAAGTGGTTGAGGGGGTAGAAGCAGCCCGCCGACTAGAAAGCGTCATTTCCCTTAAAGTGAATGTTAATCCTGGGGATCGTGCTCTTTTTGCTGATAAAGGTGGCGATGCTCTAGCCGTAGCGTTCCTTAGCAATATAAACAAAGAGAAAGTCGAAGCCGACGCCGCCAAGCTGCGCGAGCTTATCCATTTTAAGGTCAGGCGGCCTTAGGTTACGTACGACTTGATTGGTCTGAACGGGTACACTTGCTTCCAGAGGTGAAATGCTGTAGGATGTATGAGATATGCAAAGTGTGACACAAACTATTTCTGATTCTTTCAAGAAGTCGGCCGTTGTAGACGTGCGGACTGGCGACACGGTGCGCGTGCATCAGCGGATTCGTGAAGGTAGCAAAGAGCGTGTGCAGGTTTTTCAAGGTCTGGTAATTCGTACGAGCAAAAAGGGAAGCCAAACAAGCAGCATTATTGTCCGTCGCATCGCGAGCGGTATCGGTGTAGAAAAGAGCTTCCTACTTCACAGCCCACTCGTCTTAAAAGTCGAAGTGACGAAGCGGAGCAAGGTGCGTCGTAAGTACCTGACATATATGCGCAACCGTACTGGTAAAGCTGCCCGCATGATCGGTCTGGACTTTGATCGCCAATCAGTAAATGCTGTCCATGATGCTGCAGCAGAAGCTGAAGAAGAAAAGTTGAAGGAAGAAGTTGCCCAGGCTGCAGAAGAAGCTGCTGAAGAAAAGGCCGCTGAAGGGGCAGAACTTGAAGCTAAGCAGGCGGAAGTTGCTGCCCGTCACGAAGAAGCAGAAAAGTAATTTTACTTACAAACTCACTGATCCCCAACTATGTGTTGGGGATTTTTGGTTTAATATAGTCACATATGGGTCGTCAGGTGATCTTGGGGATGGACGAAGTGGGGCGAGGATGCTGGGCCGGGCCAGTGATGGTAGGGGCGGTCATTCTTGCTGAGCCAATTATAGGATTGCGCGACTCCAAAATTCTGTCTAAAAACAAGCGCGAAGTGCTTGCTGCTGCTATTCAAGCATCGGCGTTAGCAGTGGCAATCGGTGCAGCGACTAACAATGAAATTGACATGTTGGGATTAACGGCAGCGTTAAGCCTAGCGTATCATCGAGCACTTACCGGAATTGCTGCATCATTTGACCTGATCATTATTGATGGAAGTTTTAACTTTCTACCCGACGTATCACATACACGGACGCTTGTTAAGGCAGACAGTTTGGAACCGACAGTCAGTGCGGCGAGTATCATTGCTAAGGTAACACGCGATCGCTATATGGCAGAAATGGATCAAATATATCCTGGTTATGGTTTTGCCCGCCACGTAGGGTATGGCACGGCCGCACATATGTCAGCACTGCGTCAATCTGGCGTCTGTGCCCTACATCGCCGCAGCTTTGCGCCGGTTAAATGTATCAGCGAAGAATCGTCTCGGATTACACGTCCAACTCAATAAATGCTATGTAAGCAGCATTATGTGCCGTTAGTAACACATTTCGGTGCCTAGTTCTATCCTTTAAAGAACTTCTGCACGCTTATGAGATCACGTTCTAGCCATGCAACCCGAGTGGCTATCTCGTTCATACCGATTTCGATATTACGCTGTAATGCTGGTTCGTGTAGCTTCGCTGTGAAGTACTGCTTGTATCTGCGCTGCCATTCTGGTGTGTCACAGACACTCGCCATAAAGCGCGGGAAATCATCATATGCATTCTCATTTCCGAATGCATATTTGACCCAATCCCAATGGCTCGTCAACCATTCCCACGCGATTTGTTTGGTGTGCCGATTACGGAGGATAAATACTAGCCAATGTATTGCGTCTTGCGGGCGAACCAATTTTGGGTCGAGTAACCGTGCAAGTAGTTCTTTTGCTAGCTTTGTATCGCGTGTAGCAGATAGCCCGGCAGCAATATCCTCACGCAACTCGCTATTCGATGTTGTATCGTGAAGCGCTAGGAGGTGCTCAACTGCATTCCCGTGCTTTTCACGGACAGCAACACTGAATATGACGCTTCGTAGTTCAGTGAGAAGCGTCGCAGGGTTCTCGAGGTATGCGTCAAATATATTAAGACAATGTGCTACTACTTCTGGTTGCTCGGCGTAGGCACCTAGCCCGATAATGGTTGCCCGCAATTTACGGTCTTCTGACGATTCGTTATCTTTCTCGGTCCAGCCTAAGCGATGGTATTCGTGGTCAATTAATCTACGGACCATCACTTTTATCGGCGCTTCTAGCGACTCATCCCAGTTTACGAAACGGCGGCACTCGCCAATTATTAAGCTCATTGTCCCCCATACAGCCTCGTCAGTCTCGCCCTCGTAAGCGTTAAGTAGTCTGAGGACATCCGCAAAAGGTTCGTAGCCAGCTTTGGTTAGCATACTCGCGCTATTGAGCAGCATGAGGCGGTCCGGCGTACTCAATTCCTGGCTGTGCACGAGGCTCTCTAGCCAGGCACGATGTTCGGGTTTGGTGTAATGGACGATGTAGTGTCCTGCGAAATCTTGGTTGATACGAATGAACTTGTCCGAGCTGAGCGTTGTCTTACTGTCAGACCTGGCAAGTAACTGAGGCAACTGCTTATTGCTGCCGAACAAAGGCACTGGCCAAATCTGGCCATCATCTGCAGCCCCGTTTTCCATAAAGTGCACTTGGCTGAATGCAACATGCTTGCCCTGCTGAGAAACGGACACGACAGGGAATCCCGAACGTTTGAGCCAACCATGCATGAATTGCACGAGATCCAAGCCAGTGACATCACCCAGCGCCTGCCACAGGTCGTCACCAGTAGTATTACCGAAGGCGTGGCGCTTAAAGTACGCTGTTAAACCCTTTCGGAATACTGGCTCGCCGACATACTGCATAAGCATATAGAGCAGGCGTCCGCCTTTAGCGTAGACAATGTATGGGTCGAATATGGCGTTAATCTCTGTAGGATGGTGAACTGCGACCTCAACCGCTTGCACTCCTGCTGTAGCGTCACGCCGCAGCGCTAAGATGCCTTCATGCGCGACAAACTGACTCCAAATGTGCCACTCGGGAAACAGCGCGTCTACGGCACGATATTCCATCATATTGGCAAAACTTTCGTTCAGCCAAAGATTGTCCCACCATTTCATGGTGACCAAATTGCCAAACCACTGGTGCGCAGTTTCGTGGGCAATAACAATCGCTATATACTCTCGCGTTGCCTGCGATAGTTCACCTGGATATGCTAGCAATGTGCTTTCGCGGTATGTGATGAGGCCCCAATTCTCCATGGCCGCAGTGCTCCCGCCCATGTCAGGTATTGCCACATAGTCTGCTTTCGACAATGGGTAGTGGACGTCAAAATAATCCTCAAAAAATTCAATTGTCCGACGCGCAACATCAAGTGCGTAGTCAAGCGAATCTGTTGGTTGAGCGATAGTTGCCCATATCGATACACTCGTCCCCCGCTTCGTGTGAGTTGTCTTACTATTCAGTTCGCCCACAACAAAGGCAAGTAAGTATGTTGACATTCTGGGTGTAGCCTCAAATGTGGTGGCAAGCAGGTGTTGTTGCCCTGCAACTGGTTCTTGCTTCGCTACCGGTGTATTGGAAAGCACTACTTTGTCTGAGGGTGCAATTAGCGTCAATCTGAATGTAGCCTTAGCCTCTGGTTCGTCAATCGAAGGAAAAATCTCTCGGGCATAGTGGCTCTCTAGTTGGGTTACCAATATGGTGTGCTCCTGCCCGTCGAGCGTAAATGTAGAGGTATACAATCCGGTAGCATGCGTTGTTATAACTCCGTCAAAGCTAAGCTCAACCTCATAGTCACCTGGATACAGAAGCTCGCCGGTGTGTAATCGCACCTCCTGGAGAGTGTCTTGCTTATTGATGCGTACCACCGCGTGCTCGTGGATGCCCTTTTTATCACGTCGGATAACCTTGGCACTCTTAATCTTCAACTCGTGTTGGTGAAAGGTTAATCGTTGACTTGGTCGGCCAACTTTTTTGCCTCGAATGGTGACATGTCCGCTGAACGTTAGCGAATCTACGTCAGGAGTAATCGTAAGCTCATAATGGTTAGGCTGGAAATTTTTGTACAGTCTCGCAACAGATCTCATTATCTTAGGATACCATGTGCAAGGCTGCGTCAGTATTCTAATGCTACATTGACAATAGATCGGAGCGCGTTATACTTAAACTTAGTGTTATGGTCGGCCGGCAGGTCGGCTTTTTTCATATCAAGCTGAGTAAAGGAGAAAATATGGAAATGGATTTTAAACAACTTGCGGTTGCAATCCGAGCCATCGCCGAAGAGAAGAACTTGCCCGAAGCGACAGTCCAGGAAATTGTTGAACAGGCTCTGGCTGCAGCCTACCGTCGCGACTACGGTGAGCGCGAACAGGACGTCCGCGTCACTATGAATCTTAATACAGGTGATGTGGATGTGTACGTAGCTAAGGAAATTGTTGAGACTGTTGAGAACCCAACATATGAGATCTCGCTCAAAGACGCACAGGCGATGCGGAAAAATGCAGCGCTCGGTGAGACGGTAGAAATGCATGAAAAAGTAACTGATTTTGGCCGTGTGGCCGCCCAAACGGCTAAGCAAGTCATATTGCAACGTTTGCGTGAGGCTGAGCGCGAGATTGTACTGGCTGAATATGAAGACAAGATCGGTACCGTTATTAATGCCCTCGTAACCCGTGTCGAGGGTAATATTTTACGCATCGATCTCGGTCATGCGCAAGGCATCATGCCACGAAGTGAACAAATCCAAGGTGAGCATTATTACCCTGGCCAACGTATCAAGGCTTACCTAAAAGACGTTGAACGTGGTCCTCGTGGCCCGCAATTAGTCGTATCTCGTGGTTGCCCGCAGTTTATCGAGTGGCTATTTCGCGCTGAAGTACCGGAAATGGATAACGGCGCCGTTGACATCAAAGGTGTTGCTCGTGAGGCTGGCGTACGCAGCAAAATCGCTGTGCATAGTAATGTTCAGGGCGTTGACCCAGTCGGCACGTTTGTCGGGGGCCATGGTACACGTGTCAATGCTGTTATGAGTGAAGTTGGTGATCAGGAAAAGATTGACATCGTCGTATGGGCCGAAGACTCGGTTGATTATATTAAAAATGCATTGAGCCCAACTAAAGTATCACGTGTCATTCTCGATAAAGATACTAAAAAGGCTCGTGTTTTGGTACCTGAGGATCAATTGAGTATTGCTATCGGTAAGAACGGGCAGAACGTACGCTTAGCGAGCAAGCTAACTGGCTATGAACTTGATGTCGAACCTGACAAGGATATTGTGCGCGCTGCTGCTGAGCCGACCGCTCCAGCTGCTGTTCCGGCTGCTAAGGCCACCAAGCTCAAGAAGAAGAGTGACCTCGAAGACAGTCTGCTGAAAGCTATCGAAGAACACGGCGAATAGAGCGATAGACAAGCTTGGCTAATTAGTTTATAGTATTAACTAATGGAACATGTCGCGATAATGAAAAAATCTTGGGGTCTTCTCCCGAAACTCTTAAACGGGCATAAGACCATTGAATCGCGTTGGCTGATGAACCAGTCAGGCCCTTGGGGCAAGGTTAAAGAAGGTGAATTGGTATATTTCAAGGATGCCGGTGAGCCGATAATGGCCAGGGCCACCGTGTCACACGTGCTTGAGTTTGACGGTTTAAATCCACAGCGTCTTAGTGATATTCTTGATTTTTATGGCGAGGATGACGGAATCGCGGCCCAGGATATGCCGTACTATGAGGCCTTGTTCCGAGACAAGCAGTACTGTGTTCTGGTGTTTCTAGAGGATATTCAGGCAGTCAAGCCATTTCATATTGATAAAAGCGGCTTCGGTCTTCAGACCGCCTGGCTCACAGTGCCTTCCGTATCCGCGATTCGTCTGTAAATGATATTAGCAATCTTGACCTTCGAGTGCTAAAGATTATACAATCTTGTCAGTAAAGGCTAGATCGAAATGATGACCGAAAGACAACGTCAAATTCTGAATGCGATTGTAGAGCAATACGCGGAAGTAGCGAGCCCAGTAGGCAGCAACTTACTAGCTAAAGCGTTTAATGTTTCGTCAGCCACTATTCGTACTGAGATGGTAGAACTAGAACACCTTGGTTTTATCATGCAGCCACATACCAGTGCAGGCCGCATTCCAACAGATAAAGGTTACCGTTTCTATGTGAATAGTATCGCAGAGGAGCATGCTGATCGTCAGGAATCTTCAGTGCCTGAACGTCACGCGACACGAGCTTTAGCGACCCGTGTGGCGCAAGGCGGGGTACCCGAGCGTACGGTGCGTAACGCCGTTGATACGCTTGTCGAGCTGACGCATAATCTTGGCTTGGCTACTATTGGCAACCAGTTGTACATGAGCGGCTTGTCAAACCTGTTTGGCCAGCCAGAATTTATCAACAGTGGCCAAGTCCGCCAAGTTGCTCAGCTACTGGACAATCTTGAGCCCTGGTTACACGAAGCTGCGTTAAACGAGCCATTAAGCGTGTATATAGGTGCTGAAAACCCGATTGGTCGTAGTGCCGGTTGTAGCCTGATCGTTAGCCGTTTCCGCGGACCGTGGAGTGATCGTAGCTATATCGGTGTGCTCGGGCCTACTCGACAGAGCTATCGTGATGTAATGTTGCTTGTCCGTCGTGCAGGCGAAGAGTTGGAGGAGGCGATGTATGGCGAAAGATACTAGCAAACAGCCTCACGCCCATAGTGACCCACGTATCGCCGAGCTTGAGACCCAGGTTGCTGTGTTGACCGCGGCTTTGCAACGTGAACGAGCCGACGCTATTAACCAACGCCGCCACTTCGATGAGCAGCTCGCTAACGTTCGGGCAACCGTGAAAGCAACTGTTATGACCGGTTTACTCCCTGTAATTGATAACTTTGAGCGTGCTCTGAAGCATGTTCCCGCCGAGCTAGAAAGTAACGACTATGTCAAAGGCGTCCAGGGCATTGTCAAGCAATTCGAAAAGACACTAGAGGCTATGGGGGTTGAGCGAATTCTAACAGTTGGCCAACCATTCGATCCCAATATGCATGAGGCCATTAGTGTAGAAGAGGGTGAGGGTCAAAAGGAGATTGTCAGCGAAGAACTCCAAGCCGGCTATAAGATTGGCAGTGATGTCATCCGTCATGCCGTGGTCAGGGTGAGGCCTGAATAGTTCCTTTTCTCGAGCGGAAGTTAGTAACAATATAGATTCCTCAATTAGGTAAGACATTTCCTCTGCATAGGAATCTCCGTGGCCCATATATTAGGGGTAAAAATGCAGTAACTAGCACTCTTGACCTATGAGTGCTAGGTGCGTATGATAAATATATTGATCTGAACTGCGAATGGCGGATCAAAAGCACACTGCTAAATATGCCTAATTCTGTTATACAAGGGGTGCGGGGTAAACCGTTCGCTGTAAAAAGAGGATACGCGAATATGACACCTGATTTTCAAGAATTTCTAAACCATCTAACAACGAATGCGTTGCAGAGTTTGAAGCATGCCGACGCAATTGCTCGGAGTTTCGGTAGCGCATACATTGGTACCGAGCATTTACTGCTTGGCGTTTTAGCTCAGGAATCAAGCATGGGGGCGAAGATTCTGGAAAACGCAGGCGTAACGCTTGATCGTGCACGTCTGGCGCTCAACATGACACCAAAGACGCTTGTCATCAATATGGGCGCTAAAGGGCTCTCTGAGACAGCCAAGTTGACGCTTCGGATGGCGTACGACGTGGCGCAGGACTATGGGCAAGAATACTGCGGTACCGAGCATATTTTATACAGTATCTTAAGCCAAAAGAATGCCCGCGCGACGCGCTTACTCCGTGACCTTAACACTGACGTTGATGCGCTCGTGAATGAATTAGAACAGTTCTTGAATCGCCAACAATATGAAGAGCAAGAAGGTGCCGACGGGGAGACACTTCGCCGCACCGGCAAGAAGGGTAAACGTACAGCGCTTGACTTCTTCGGGACCGACCTGACAGCACAAGCACGTGCCGGCAAACTCGATCCGGTAGTAGGTCGCGAGAACCAGATTAAGCGGGTAGTTACTATATTGAATCGCCGCACCAAGAATAACCCTGTCCTCATCGGGGAGCCTGGTGTAGGTAAGACGGCTATTGTGGAGGGTCTAGCACAGCGCATTGTTAGCGAGGATGTGCCTGACAGTCTGCTCGACAAACGCATTGTGATGCTTGACTTAGCAGGTATGATCGCTGGCACTAAGTACCGGGGCGAGTTCGAAGAACGCTTAAAAAAGGTTCTTGCCGAGTTAGAGAAGGATAAGCAAACGATAATTTTCATTGACGAACTGCATACTATCGTTGGGGCTGGCGCCGCTGAGGGTGCGATGGATGCAGGTAATATTTTGAAGCCAGCTCTGGCGCGCGGCAAAATCCAGGTTGTTGGTGCAACGACTACGGCCGAATATCAGAAACATATTGAGAAGGATGCGGCACTTGAGCGCCGCTTCCAGCCAATTCAGGTGCCCGAAACTACAGTGCCCGAAACTGTGGCTATTCTGAAAGGCTTGCGCAAGCATTACGAGCAGTTCCATGGTGTGAAGATCAGTGATGATGCCATTGAAGATGCCGTTAACTTTGCCAAGCGTTACATTAACGATCGCTACATGCCAGATAAAGCGATCGACCTTCTTGACGAGGCTAGTGCCCATTTGCGTGTTGACAAAGGACGAACATCCCCGGAAGTACGCGCGCTACAGAAAGAACTAAAGCTCATTCAAACTCGTATTGAAGAGGCTGCTGATACAGAAGATTACGAGACGGCAGCCAAGGAAAAGACCCGTGCTAGTCAAATTACAGATGAGCTAAGCAAGCTTCAAGCCAACAAGCGCGGTTCAGATCCGATTATATTAACCAGCGAAGACTTGGCTGACGTGGTGTCACGCTGGACTGGCGTGCCGGTTAAAAAAGTCATCCGCGCGGAGGCAAAATATCTCATCAACCTTGAAAAAACCTTGTCAAAGTATGTTATAGGTCAGAACGAGCCTGTTGAGGTGGTGGCTAAAGCAATACGTCGTAATCGCAGCGGCGTGTCAAGTGAGAAGCGGCCGATCGGTTCATTTATATTTCTTGGTCCAACTGGAGTTGGGAAAACTGAGCTAGCACGTGTGCTCGCCCGCGAGTTCTTTGGTAGTGAATCAGCGCTAGTTAAGATTGACATGAGCGAATTTGGTGAGCACCACAACGTTTCTCGCCTTGTTGGGGCGCCAGCTGGATATGTTGGTTACGATGATGGTGGCCAGTTTGACAAAATCCGCCGACAGCCGTACAGCTTGGTGCTATTCGATGAAATCGAGAAAGCACATCCGGATGTCTTCAATATTCTATTACAGATACTTGAGGACGGCCATGTGACGGATGCGAAGGGTAGGGCCATCGATTTTACAAATACGATCATCATCATGACTAGTAACATCGGTGCTGAAAAACTCCAGAGAGAGGCAAACTTTGGGTTCCACGTGCGCAGTAGCAATGATATGGACGATCTTAAATCGCTGCACGAAGCCAACTCAGAAAAGGTACGTGATGAGCTGAAGAAGATGATGCGGCCAGAGTTTCTCAATCGCATAGACAAAGTTATCGTTTTCCATGCATTAACCAAAAAAGATATATTCAAGATTATTGATTTGCAAATTGACGAGCTCAGAACACGGTTGCAGAAGAAAGGTATCAGCGTTCAGCTGACGCCCGCAGCTAAGCAATATCTGCTCGAGCATGGGTACGACCCGCTTAATGGGGTGCGACCGCTCCGGCGCCTAATTCAGGACACCATCGAGGATTACTTAGCGTTACAGCTACTTGACGACAAATTCTCAACTGGTGAAGTCGTACAGGTAGCGACGAAGAATGGTGAGCTTGCTTACGCTGCATCAGCAGAAGGCTAAAGGCACTTATTGCTTGAGCATCAACGAAACATGCGCCAGTTCATGCTAGACTGAGACGTAATAGGTGAGGGAGCATGGCTAAAAAACTGTCAGTACGGTATGTATGTAGCAATTGCGGGGCAATCTATTCAGCGTGGGCAGGACGCTGCACTGAGTGCGGTGAATGGAATACGCTTGAAGAGGAGGCGGTGACCACAGCTACTACGATGCCTGGCGGTGCGCTATTCCCGGGACATTTGTTATCTACGCAAACGGTAGATGCGTCGACGGCTAAAGACCAAGCGCGCTTAGTCTCTGGTATCGCTGAAGCTGATTCCGTATTCGGTGGCGGCATTGTAGCTGGCAGTATGAACCTCTTAGCTGGCGAGCCGGGTATTGGCAAGAGCACGTTGCTCCTACAGCTTGCGTCAGCAGTGGCGCGAGATGCTACGGTGCTATATGTAAGTGGTGAAGAATCGGCACATCAGATTGGACTACGTGCCGCACGACTCAGTATTGCGAAGAATCATCTGGAGCTTGCAACAAGCACATCTACCGATGATATTGTCGCTACGATTCTCAAAGGCGCATACCGATTAGTTGTTGTAGACTCGATTCAAACTATTACTACTTCGGCCGTACCGGCAGCACCTGGTACAGTTTCACAGATTACCAATAGCACGATCGCGATCATGCAAGCCGCAAAACAGACTGGTACAGCGGTAGTGCTGGTGGGTCACGTAACAAAAGAGGGTAATATTGCCGGGCCGAAAGTGCTTGAACACGTTGTAGACGTGGTGCTGCAGTTGGATGGTGACCGTTACGGTGGGTTCAAGGTGCTGCGTGCAGTGAAAAATCGATTTGGCTCAACGAGCGAAGCGGGTATTTTCGAGATGGTTGGCGACGGGCTCAAGCAGGTTGAGAATCCATCGGCAAGCTTGCTTGCTGAACGTCAGGCCAGTGATGGCTCGGTCGTTCTTGCGACGATTGAGGGCAGCCGACCATTGCTGGTCGAAGTGCAGGCACTGGTGAACAAGACTTCGTACGGGTATCCGAAACGAGCCGCCAGTGGGATTGATTTCAATAGGCTGAATCTACTTGTTGCAATGTTAGAGCGCCGGACAAAGCTCGAGCTAGCGGATAAAGACATTTATCTCAATATTGTCGGTGGTCTCAAAATTACCGAACCTGCTGCAGACCTGGCAGTCTGCATGGCGATCGGTTCAGCTGCAAAAGGTATGCAATTGAAGGACAATGCAGCAGTATTTGGCGAAGTTGGCCTGAGCGGTGAGATTAGACATGTTCCCTTTGCGGAAAAGCGGATTGCTGAGGCCAAAAAAATGGGTTTTGATATCGTCATTGGGCCAGTGCCGCGAACTGGCAAAAAACCTACAAGTTTGTCAGGTGTCAGCGACGTTCGTAACGCGCTTAATCAGTTTCTAAAGAAGGACTAGTATACCAACAAAAATACCCTCGGTAAAGCTGAGGGTATTTTTTACTTTTACTAGGTGCGTATACCTAGTGGCCGTGGCCCCCGCCGCCATTGCCGTTACCACCCGCTGTACTCACTACCATATCAACCGTCTTGCTCATCGTGCCGGAATATAGAACGCTATCGGTTACCGTGGCTGTTACAGTGGCTCCCGAGGCATCTGTTGATGGTTTGTAATAGAACGAGTCTGACCACGGATTAGAGGTTGAGCTGTCAGCAGTAAAGGTCTGTACGACGCTGCCATTTATTGAAATGGTAACTGTCCCAGGGAACTGTGCATATGCGGGGTCGTAGAGTGGATGTGTGCCCTGAGTTACTGTAAACGTGATTTGACATCCTTGGCCTGCGTTATCTGAGTCGTCACATGCTGTGTTGCTGCCAGTATCAATAGTTAGATATATTTGCGGCGGCGAATCGCTACATTGGTGCACATCATCAGTTCCGCTTACAGGATTTGATCCCAGGTTACCCGTTACAAACTTGTCTACGGAGAAGCCAGTAGCGTTGCTATTACTTGACGTCTGTTTGGCAGCATCAGGCGTACAGCTAGTTGCCGTTTTGCCTGACACCTTGTCGATGGTTTGTGAAACGTTACTGTTAGAGCCGGCTTGGTACCAGTGTGGGAAGAGATCAGTGCTTGGGCTGGGTACTAGCTCGCCGTTACCAGAAATCTTATTGTTGACTACAAATGCAGGCAGCACCTTGATATCGGATGGCTGTTGCCAGTTGACTGCGGGAAGGTTACGGTGCGCATACTCCATAAAACCGCTTGCCAAGGGGCCCGTCAGCTGCTCCATGAATGTGTTAAGATTGACCGTGCGGTTATGATTACCGACCCAGGTAACAACAGCATACTTGGTAGACCAACTCGTCATGAGTCCGTCAAAGCCATTATTAGTCGTTCCAGTTTTGATAGCGAAATGCCAGCCATTATATCGGTGAAACTTCACGCCGACTCCTGACGAACAGTTGGTGTTATTACACGAGCCAATGAGATAACTTGCTCGGGGGTCAGATGCGATGTCGTCCACAATGTAAGCAGTATCTTTGTCGATGACTTGTTTGCCTTGTGGCTGGGTCCACGTATAGATGTTTTTGCCGCTTGAATCTGTGATCTTCAGAATGAACGTGCGGGGTATAGCGACGCCGAGTCGGGCCAGCGTTGATAACCCGTTAACATGATCATCCAAGTATAGGTACGCACCGTCACCAATGGCGGAAGCGCCATAACATTGCTGTGTTACGGTCAACGCGTCATTGGCGTAGCAGTTATAGGTGCTTGGATTATACGGGTTGTCCATCATTTCCGATGCAACGTGGATGGTGTTGTTGATATCTCCCACGACACTGTTTAGGTCAGTACCGGTTTTTGGTACTGACGACATCATAGCTTTAACGGCGGGTATGTTGCGTGAACCACCCAACGCGTACCGAAGCGTGATTGGCCCAGGGGGCTGGCGGCTTTGGTAGTCGTAATCGCGTAGACAGTCACCAGACGGACCTGTTGTACACGGGTAGCCTGGAATCGGACCGTACGCGTCATATATTACAGACCCTGCTCCGACGCCTGAACCACCATTTTTGCTACCGTCGATGAAGGCCGAATAGTCATACGGTTTAAAGCTGGATCCCGGAGACACTAAGATGCCGGCAGCATAGTTATTCTGACCCCAGCTGGGATTAGTGAAGTCAACCCCACCAACGAGTGCGACTATCTGGCCCGACTGTACATCTTCGGCGACGAGCGCTTCCTCATCGGCTGCGCCGTGTGTACGACGTTGAACATTCGAGTAGTTGTCGGCGACTAACTTCTCTGCTTCGTTTTGAAGGTCTAGATTCAATGTTGTGGTAACCTTCCAGCCGCCGCGCTGCACCGTATCAGCACCGTATTTTTGCTCTAGCTCCTGTTTGGCAGCGAGGACAAAGTAAGGAGCCTTAATGCCGTTATACTTCGATGTTAGCGGTTGAACTTGTGACATAATGTCGACGGCTTTCGCGTCGTCTGCCTGTTTCTGCGTAATCATACCCTGGTTGACCATCTGGTCGAGAATATAGTGCTGGCGACCGATTAGCGCGTCCTGGTTGAAGTAATCAGCCGTGACAGCTTTGTTGTATGTTGGGCTTGAGTATGGCGAGTAAGCGGACGGGTCTTTCGGAATAGCGGCTAGAAAGGCGGCCTGCGCCAATGTTAGGTGCGCGGCATCGGTGCCAAAGTAGTCCCGAGCAGCTGCCTCCACGCCATACTCCACGCCGCCGTATGGAGCAATATTCAGATATCCAGTGAGGATGTCATCCTTGGAGTATTCGCGGCTTAATTCGACTGCCAAAATTAGCTCTTTAACTTTACGGGTGATTGTCCGATTGTCGGTCCATTGTTCGTTTAGCTTTACCAACTGCTCAGTAATAGTAGAGGCCCCTTGAAGACCGCCACTTTGATGGAATACGTCACTCAGACCGGCGCGAATAATGGCAGTGACATTGAACGCGCCTTCGCTGTAAAAGTTTTTATCCTCAACTGCGACAGTAGCTTGCTTGATATATGGCGAAATGTCGCCGCTCGCCACAGGGATGCGCTTAACAGCATCGTAATCTTGCCAGAGAACTGTTTTCCCTGTTGCGTCGTAATAGGTGATACTTCCGCCAAGACTATCTCCAGAAATGTCCTTAATATTCGGTAGGTCTTTGCGAAAGTAGGCAAACACGCCGATGGTGAGGAGAAATACGGCAACGATTCCTACGCCAACAATTTTGAGTGCCATAATCGCACCTTCGCGGCTGAACCAAAACTCTGCGACGCGCTTTGGATGCAGTCGGTAGAGCGTGCGAAGAAGCGGATTTTTCGGTAACGTACTAAGATAGGCGGCCTTTTTCTTCGCACGTGTCAGTTTGCCCGCACGTAGGCGGTCGCTTAGGCTTTGATTGAGCTTGATGGTCTTACCGGAACGGGATCGTATAGTATTTTTGCTGACTCGCCGGGGGCCAGACGGATCGTTTGTCGATGCGCTCATGCTAGGCTCGTTGATTCCCTCTTGAAAATAAGTTTGCTACAGTCATTATACCAACGCGCGCTGAGAAAACGCTAAATAATTCACAATGGACTATAAAAATACGGGCGCAGCATTGGATGACTCATAACAGATATGTTAAAGTTAAGTTATGAATATGTCGTTATGCACCGCACGGTATTATTGCAGGTATTTCTTGCTATCGACGAGCGATTTTTCGTAAGATATCTATGCGCATAAATAGCTCGCTCACAAGCGGGCTTTTGTTATATTAAGAGGATAAAGGATAAGACATGGCAGACAATATGACACTTTCTGAAGAACTAGCCTGGCGCGGCTTTATTAACCAATCGACGTTTAAGAATCCGACAGAGCTTGATGGTGCAGCAATTGCATTTTACTGGGGTGTTGATCCAAGTGCAGATTCAATGACAGTTGGCAACCTGGCAATTGCCATGATGGTTAGACATTTCATGAGACATGGACATACTGCGTATCTTCTTGTTGGCGGTGCAACTGGTCTGATTGGCGATCCTGATGGTAAAGCTGCAGAGCGTGATCTCAAGCCGATGGAAGAGATTGCTCGGAACAAGAAAGCCATAGTTAGCCAGTATCAGCGCCTGTTCGCTGGCGAGCAATTTACGGTGGTTGACAATTATGATTGGTTCAAAGACTTAGGCTATCTGGAGTTCTTGCGGACTGTCGGCAAGCATGTGCCGATGCGGCAGATGCTCGGCCGTGAATTTGTTCAGACACGCCTGAGTGAAGAAGGTGCAGGCATCAGCTACGCTGAATTTAGCTACTCGCTCATCCAGGGGTATGATTTCTTGCATCTATATCGTGAACACGGCGTCAGCTTGCAGGTTTGTGGTGCAGACCAGTGGGGTAATTGTATTGCCGGTGTAGAGCTTATACGACGTATTGATAATGGCGAAGCCAATGTGTGGTCGGCGCCACTCGTTGTCAATAAAAATACTGGTGTGAAGTTTGGCAAATCAGAGGCAGGCGCTGTCTGGCTCGACGACAAGAAAACGAGCGTGTATCAGTTTTACCAATTCTGGCTGAATGTCGAAGATGATAGCGTGGGCGACTTCCTCAAGCTCTATACGATGCTTGACAAGCCGACGGTTGCCAGCATTATGAGCCAATTTGAGGCCGATCGGTCGGGCCGCTTGGCGCAAAGAACGCTGGCCTACGAAGTGACTAAGCTAGTGCATGGCGTAGACAGCGCCAACGCTGTGCAGAAGGCAACTGAAGTCCTATTCGGAAGTGGCGACTTCAGAGCGCTTGGTGAAACCGATCTTGCGATTTTAAAAGCAGAACTGCCGGTCCATCAGTCACAAGAGGGTACTCGTATCGCTGAACTTGTTAGCCAATCGGGCTTAGCAAACTCAAATAGTGAAGCCATGCGGCTGATTCTGAATGGCGGTATCACGCTCAATGGCAGCAAGGTTAGCGATCCGCAGGCGATGGTCGTACAAAAGGGAGACAATCTGCTAAAACGTGGGAAAAATCAGTTTGCTATTATCTTTCAAAAGTAGCCCGCCTCTGCTCGCGGCCGTATACTAGTGGTAATGCAGGGGAGCGATACTATCCGGACTCTAAAAGGAGTCGGCGACGCGGTGGCGACGTTATATAAGCGACTGGGCATTGAGACGATTGCAGACTTGGTGTGTTATTTTCCGCGTTCATATGACGATTATTCGATCATCACTCAAGTAGCAAAACTTCGCCCAGGACCCGTGACGATCCAGGCGACTATCAGTCGAGCTGCAGGCAGATACGTGCGACGTGGCATGCACATCACGGAAGCCATCGCAAGCGATGCGACCGGCAGTATGCGTTTGGTGTGGTTTAACCAGCCTTATCGGGCATCTGCTATTAAGGCCGGCAAGCAATACTTTGTATCTGGTAATTTTGAGCTGTCTCATCAACGGTTTGCCATTATGAGTCCAAGCCTAGAGTTGGTTAGCGACCTGCCGCTTAATACGGCACGAATTGTGCCGGTATATCGCGAGACGAAAGGGCTTACGTCACGCCAGGTTAGATCAGCGATGGCACAGGTACTGCCTTTTATAAGCACATTATCCGAGACGCTGCCAGACTGGGTGGTGCAAGAGCAAAAACTTTTGAGCTATAGCGACGCATTACGAAAACTCCATTTTCCGGAAACAATCCATGACCTCAAAAGAGCCCGTGAGCGTTTAGGCTTTGACGAGGTATTCGAATTGGTATTGGCTAGCCTACTCAATAAGTATGAGATCATGGCTGAACATGCCCCTGCGGTGCCGTTTATCGAGTCTGTAGCAAAGGGCTTTGTAGGCCATCTGCCATTTACACTGACGGATGCTCAGCGCAGGGCCATCTGGCAGATTTACCTCGACATGCAGCGTGAGCACCCCATGAATCGACTCGTGGAAGGTGATGTTGGTTCAGGCAAAACCGTGGTGGCAGCGATGGCGGCTGTCATGGTGTTGCAGCAAGGCCATCAAGTAGCATTTATGGCCCCGACAGAAATACTAGCTCGTCAGCATGCTGAGACGTTGACCACGCTGCTGGAGCCGTTGGGATTGGCTAGTCAAGTGGGTTTACTCGTCGGTGGCATGAAAAAAGTGCAAAAGGATCGTGCGCGCGAAGCAATAAAAGATGGCCGCATCCGTTTTATAGTTGGAACGCAGGCTTTGATTCAAGAGGCTGTCGATATCCACGAGCTCGAGCTCATTATTATCGACGAACAACATCGCTTTGGCGTCGAGCAGCGTAAGTTGCTCATGGCTAAGGCAGGACACATGCCACATGTGCTCAACCTTACGGCCACGCCGATTCCGCGTAGCCTCGCACTTACGCTCTACGGTGAACTTGATGTTTCAATTCTCGATAGTAAGCCTGTAGGCCGCCAGCCGGTGATCACTGAAATTTGCGCGCCAACCTCACGACAAACTGTGTACAAGAAGATTAAACAAGAGCTCGAGGCAGGCCGTCAGATGTTTGTTGTAACGCCTCTTATTGCGGACTCAGATTCACTAGAGATTGTCTCGGCCGAAGCAATGTACAAACAAATGAAAGACCGTGATTTTAAAGGTTATGCTGTAGGGCTCTTGCATGGCAAAATGAAGCCTGCTGAAAAGAATCAGG
Organism: Candidatus Saccharimonadales bacterium; assembly: GCA_025450135.1. Lineage (GTDB taxonomy): Bacteria > Patescibacteriota > Saccharimonadia > Saccharimonadales > UBA4665 > JANWHZ01. The sequence goes on along the minus strand of JANWHZ010000045.1, from coordinate 25,173 downwards.
TTATGGAGCAGTTTCTGGCACATAGTTTAGATATCTTAGTGTCGACGACAGTCATTGAAGTAGGTGTCGATGTGCCGAACGCTAGTGTCATGCTAGTCGAGGGCGCCGACCGCTTCGGGCTGGCGCAAATTCACCAGCTCCGTGGCCGCATTGGAAGGGGAAGCTATCCAGGGTACTGTTATCTCATGATGAACGATGCCCGGGCGCCGTCGGCTCGACTCCGTGCATTAGAGCGAACGAATGATGGTTTTAAGCTCGCTGAGCTTGACTTGGAGCTCCGTGGCCCAGGAGCAATTTACGGTTTGCAGCAACATGGCCAATTAGATTTACGTATCGCCACACTAGCAGACGTGCCTCTCATAACCCGTGCCCGAAAAACAGCACAAGAATTCATCGATAAGCATGAGAATATTGCACGATACCCTGAGTTAAGCAAACGAGTAAAACGATTGCGGGCAGTTACTAATTTAAACTAAACCAACTATACTGACGCTATGCGCATTCTTGCCACACTCTTCGGTAAAACGGTGTTATTTGGTCTGAGCTTGGCTGGCCGGAGGGGAACAGCGCTGCCGGGTTTGCTTATTGAAAAATTCTATCCAAACTACCTTAATGTCATGCTTGATCAATTGCCGCGTGGCGTCGTCATTGTGACTGGTACGAACGGTAAGACAACTACCACGAAAATCATATCGGAATTACTTCGTGCCCAAGGGCTCAGAGTGCTCACTAACCCGACTGGCAGCAATTTTGTTCGTGGGACTATTGCAGCAATAGTAAAAAGCGCCACGCTCAGCGGCATGCTTCACTATGATATTGCCGTGTTCGAACAGGACGAGGCGCATGCGGTTCGTTTCGCGGAGCGTTATCGGCCAGTAGGCGTGGTGGCGCTTAATGTGATGCGTGACCAGATGGACCGGTTCGGTGAGATTGATACAACTGCAACATTGATAGGTAAAGTCGTGAAACGCGCTGAGAGTTGGATGGTCCTGAATGCGAATGACAAGCGGATTGCTGCACTGGCAAGAGAAGCCAAGGGCCGACACATTGTTTGGTTTGGCCATGAGAGATCTTTGCAGGGGCTCTTTATAGATGACGACCAGCTCTACGCCCAACGTCCGGTGTTCTACGAAACAGTGAAACCGGAAGTCGAGTTGTTAGGCGTGGCACCTGGAAAGCTCGTGCTCCGAGTACAGAAAGACAAACACACCGTTCCGACAGTGCTTGACGGCACACATAATGCTATCAATATGGCCGCAGGCTTGGCGGCTATCATTGCAGCCACGCCAGAGGCTGACATGGATACCATGGTGGGTGCCTTAACTACTATTCGTCCAGCCTTTGGTCGTGGTGAAAAGGTGCTATTGCCAAATGGCGTTGAGCTGCATCTACAACTCGTCAAAAATCCTGCTGGTTTCCGGCATGCATTACAACAAGTAAAATCGACTGACTATACAACGATAGGCGTAGCTATTAACGACGATTATGCCGATGGCCGTGATGTCTCGTGGCTTTGGGATGTTGATTTTTCGATATTTAAGGAGCTCAAAGCCACCATCATGACTGGAGGCACCCGAGCGGCCGACATGGCAAACAGGCTGAAGTACGATGATCTTATGACAGCTGAGGTTGAGCCTGAGTTCGCCACATTTCTACGTCATATGACGCAGCCAACCCGCAATCCGGCAATCATTTTCTGCACCTATACTGCTATGCTACGGCTTCGTAAGCTTTTGAAGCATGAAAATAAATCAATTCGGAGTGAAGGATTATGAGTCGGGTACTGCACGTTGCTCATCTGTACCCTGTTGAAATGAATATATATGGCGACACCGGCAATCGCATCGTGCTTACCAAGCGCCTGGAATGGCGCGGCACTGATGTCAAAGTATCTCTCGTGGGCATTGGCGATGAACTTCCAAACGACAGTGACATTGTTCTTGGTGGTGGCGCGCAAGACGCGGTCCAGAGTGCCGTGGAAGCTGACCTAGCACGTAAGGCCAGTAAGCTGGCTCGGCTTGCTGAAGAAGGTGCGGTGATGCTTATGGTGTGTGGTATGTATCAACTGCTTGGCCGTCGTTTCGTTACTGCTGACGGGCAAGACATTAAGGGCATGGGAATTTTGCCCATCGAAACATTAGCGAGCCATGATCGTATGATTGGCAATACCGCATATCAAACACCGTGGGGCACGGTAGTGGGTTATGAGAACCACAGTGGCAAGACTTTTCTCGACGATCAAAGTCTGGCGTGGGGCAAAGTCATAAAAGGAGCTGGTAATAATGGAGCTGATCAACTAGAGGGCTGTTTGTACCACAACATATTTGGTACCTATTCGCATGGCCCGGTATTGAGTAAGAACCCGCATTTTGCCGATGAACTTATCAGCCGTGCGCTGATTCGCAAGTACGGTAAGTCTAATCTCAAATCTTTGGATGACACTGTCGAACTAGCAGCGGCTAAAACAGCGTTAGCACGCTCCCGCTAGTGCCGAATGGCAGCAGTTTATAGCGTCGGTGCCTATCAATTGGACTGGCAATCTTAACTAATATTTCGTACAATACACCTCAGTTTTCACTACCGATGCGCGAGTGGTGGAATGGTAGACACGCTAGCCTTAGGAGCTAGTGCCGCAAGGCGTGGAGGTTCAAGTCCTCTCTCGCGCACCAAATTGCCTAATCCATCTCAGTACAATACCCCAAGCATGAAAAAGATTTATATCATCGCTGCAGTTCTTGTCCTAGCAGCCGGTGGTTTGTTCGGTTCCCCGTCTATAATGCCGAAGAATCGATAGCTAATTTTGACAGTTATTTTGTCGGTACAGTAGCGGTAAGGCACAGCGGTGGCGTCATGACGACTTGTGCGCAGTACCAGGACATGCGGGTAATGCATGATGCTTTGGCATTTGTGACGCAAGCGCATGCAGTTCGCTGTATGATTACATTTGACTTCGCTTAAGCATTGTTGTACTTTAAAGATTATGTTCTTAGTATCTAGCCAGCATCATCTTCATATTCTGCCGGAGCGACGCGGTTAGTTAGCTATTTATCTAAAAAGTAACGCCGGAGTTCGCCTCCGGCGTTTTTTGTGTTTGGTGTAACTAACGTAGGAGAAACATATGAAAGGAAACAAAGATGTACTGGCATTAGCCAGGCAGATCATAGCAATACCCAGCTATGTCGATCGCCAAATTGACGAACGAGATTTGGTGGCATTTTTGGAGAACTTTTTAAGTAAACGGCTACCGAGCCTATCCATAACTCGCCAACAGTTTACCGATTCTGGCCGTGCCAATCTGCTCATTCGCGGCAAAGGCGAACCAAGGTTGTTGGTAGTTGGCCACATCGATACCGTGCAACCAAACGATGGCTGGAGTACCAACCCGTTGCAGCCGGTCCTGAAGAAGGGTAGGTTGTATGGTCTTGGAGCCTCAGACATGAAAGGCTCCACGGCTGCTTTTTTAGCTGCTATGTGTACAACAGGTCTGGATCTAGACGGGATGATGCTCCTGTTATATGGGGACGAAGAATACGACTTCAAGGGCATGAAGCGCTTCCTATCGGAAGCGGAGTTACCAAAGCCGGAGCTGACGTTATCGCTAGACGGCTCGCTTGCCTTGGCTAGTGGATGCCGCGGGCTCATAGAGCTGCGCTTACTCATTAAGGGCAGCGCCGGGCACTCGTCTAATCCGAATAATGGCGCCAACGCTATTACGGGCACCATACTTGCCGTACGGCAACTTGAAAGTGAGCTGGCTAAAGCCGTTGATAAAGTGCTCGGACCAACTACGGTAAACGTTGGTTACTTGCAAGGCGGCATACGCCAGGTAGATGGTGCTCAGGAAAGTTGGCGCCGGGCTGGCAACGTTATCGCAGATACCGCAGATATTACACTGGAGATACGCCCTGCTCTACCTTGTGTTACTGCCGATTGGGTGAGCACGCGGCTGGCTGCGCTCCTTGCAGAGCGCGGCCTGTCAATTGCGAATGTAAACGTTGCACACAATATCACGTCGTGGCCAGCGGATTTTGATGAGCCTGTGTTGAGACAGCTAGAAGCGTGCTACCGCGCCAGTGGTGTGGCCTACGCAATCTCTGACAGGACATATAGCGGATATTTAGATATGCAAATGCTCACCAGCGTTATTAAGGCGCCTGCCTATGTAATAGGTGCAGGTGGAAGCAATAAACACGGTGCAAATGAAAACGTACCAATAACTAACCTTCGGCAGGCAACAGCGCTGTACGAAGCTATACTGAAAGGATTTTTAGGAAATGAATAATATACAAGAAGCAGCTCGACCGACACTAGAACGGGTGCCGGGCAGCCCGCCCGAGCTCGACGAGCAAACGTTGGATGCTTTAGCAGGCGAGATTTACCCTGGGGTGTTTAGAGGAAAGCCTTGGAACGAAGCATGGCAATGCCCAGAAGGTGAGTTCTTCGGTTTAGACATGCAGCGCGGAGATCCATGCCCAAGTTGCGGCGGCCTGCTTACAGAAGCGTACCCACTTAGTGAGACCAGAGAGCGCATTGTCAAAGAGCTGGCGCGTCCGGATGCCGCTCTGTGGCTCGTACGTAGACCGGAAGGTGCGCTTGCGGGTTTTAGCTGGGCCTTTTCATACGAATGTCCTGTGGAATTTGCGGCCGAAAAGTACAAAACGCCGGAAATGCAGGCCGCTATTGTGCGGGCACTCGGTGGCTGCGGCATCACTGCTCGGTTCTTCTATCTGTCCGAGTCGGGTATTGACCCAGACTCAGGTATGCGTGGGTATGGCATGAGTAATGATATGCACACGGTGCGTCTGGCAGAAGCACAAAGGCTAGGGCTGCCAGCAGTGCAACGTACTTCAGTTTCCGGTCCGATGTATCGGACCTCTAGTAGGTTCATGAGGCAAATTAGTGGACCAATCGGCGCTTACGAACAAGGGGTTCAACAGATAACTGTCACCGATGAAATGGCCGGACCGCTAGATACCGAGCGCCGGGATAGAGCTTTGTTTGTCTGGCTGACGAGTGAGGCTGAGACACCGAACAGCTCGACTAATCAGAAGTCCACGATATAATGGAGGATAGTTATGGCACTTTCTACACAACCTTACAAAGGCGCACGCGATTTCTATCCTGAAGAAAAGCGCGTGCAAAATTACATATTCAAGAAAATTGACCAGACTTGTGAGCGTTTTGGCTACGAGGAGTATAACGCTCCGATTCTAGAGCCAACTGAACTCTATCTGAGTAAAGGCAATCAAGAAATCATCGACGAGCAAACGTACACCTTCTTCGACCGGGGCGGCCGTAGTGTCACTATCCGGACCGAAATGACGCCAACAGTCAGTCGGCTTGTTGCCGGGAAGCGTCAGGAATTACCCTATCCAATCCGTTGGTATAGCATAGCTAATTTCTGGCGTTACGAGCGTGCTCAGAAAGGACGGCTGCGGGAATTCTGGCAGCTCAACGCCGATTTGTTTGGCATTGAAGGCACGCAAGCTGACCAGGAAATCATTGAACTTGCTGCAGCCATCATGAAAAACTTTGGCGCTAAGCCGAGCATGTTTACGATACGCGTAAGTAACCGTCAGTTCATTAACTATTTAATGCGGGTGTACTTGGGGCTAGACGAAGTGCAGGCGACGAGCATGATTCGTCTGGTCGATCGCATTCGCAAAATGGATCGTGCCGATTTTATTGTGCAAGCAGATGCAATTTGCCAGCCCTCCCAGCGCGAGGCGGGTCTCGTTGAGAAGATGTTGACCGTATTAGATACGAAGCGTGTGGCTGATCTTCCAGAGGACTTGCGTCAGCAACCCGATGTAGCTGAGATCCAATCGCTTATGGACCGCTTGCGTGCCGGCGGTATGGAAAACGCCGAATTCGACATTACGTTGATGCGGGGTTTCGATTACTACACCGGCATGATATTCGAAGGTTTCGACACAGACCCAGAAAACAGTCGATCGCTCTTTGGCGGCGGGCGCTATAACGGTTTAGTGGGTAATTTTGGAGTCGAACCAGTGCCAACCGTTGGCTACGCAATGGGTGATGTGGTGCTTGAGAACTTCTTACGCACGCATAACCTATTGCCACCACTGCCTACTGAGACGGATGTATATATCGTTTTGGCTGGCGACATACTGTCGCAGACTCAGGCCGCAATCAGTGAGCTGCGCGAAAACGGCGTTAATGTTGCGGTGGATTTTTCAGGTCGCAAACTTGACAAGCAACTGGCAACAGCGGCGAAGAAAGGTATTCGCTACGCATTGATCATCGGCGAACAGGAGCTAGCTGACAAGCAGTTTACATTGCGTGATTTGGGTAAGGGAACTGAAGAAAAACACAGCCTGGCGCGTATCGCTAGTATCTTGGCTGATTATCGCCGTCCTGGAAAGCTATTGGAGGACGAGCAGTAGTTCCTGCAGTTGCTGGAATTTCGGGAGTGACTCTGCAAGCGTCCGCTACATGTACGGTGCCCATATCAGCTGAAGGCAGATCGTCAGGTGAGAACGTACAGCTGAAGCGATAGATACTATAGCGAGCTAAACTCAGAGGTGACTGCTCATCGTTGATGCCCCAATTTTTCGGCGTACGTCCGCAGCCAAGGTACCATCTAATCGTGATAGTATCGAGGGGCACCTCGGCGGTGACAACGGCTGAAGTCGGCTCACCGTTGACTGGGGCCCAGGCGGCAAAGCCGCTCGCTACAGAGCCGTTTTGTTCCATAGCGTCATACCAGGCGCCAACGAAACTGAGGCGGCCACATGCGACGTCGGCAATTACCTCACGCTTCGGAGGAGGTGTACGGGTCGAAGCGCGGGTTGGCGCGCATGCTGCAGCGAAAAGCGTAATGGCGAGTAGGGCAGCACCGCCAAGGCGTTGTGCGGTACAAGTATCCGTGCCATGAACTGCTTCGCGTTTCAGGTGGTTTAAATTCATAACCAAAGATATACTGCCGGACAAAGGTTATCATCGTCAGCAAAATATTTCCTATGTGCTGCAGAATCGCTGCTAGCTATATCTGTTTCTATCTGTTAGACTTGGTATCTATGCACATTACACGTGAACAATTGAACCCTACCACTATCAAACTAACGATTGTGGCTGACCAAACACTCCTGGCCTCTGTCAAACAGCATGTTCTGAAACATCTTTCCCAGCAAATGAAATTACCAGGTTTTCGACCTGGTAAAGCGCCGCTTGCAATTGTCGAACGTAACGCTGACGTATCGCTGCTCCAAACCGAATTTATAGACGAAGCACTCAATCGCTTGTATAGTGCTGCCGTTGAGCAGGAGCGGTTGCGGCCGGTTGCTCAACCAAAGGTAGGCTTACAAAAATTTGTACCGTTTACTACCCTTGAAATCACTGCCGAAGTGGAAGTAATTGGCGATATACAGCTGCCAGATTATAAGAAGCTTCGCTTAAGCAAGAAAATCATTAGTGTGTCAGAACAGGATATTGACGAAGTTATTGAGACGCTCCGTACTCGCGCTGCCGAGAAGAAAGAAGTCAATCGTTCCGCCAAAGTGGGTGATGAGGTGGTGATTGATTTCAAGGGCAGCGACCAAAGGACTAAAGAACCAGTCAAAGGGGCGGATGGACAAAGCTATCCGCTACTACTTGGTAGTGACACATTTATTCCCGGGTTTGAAGCAAATATCGTAGGCATGAAGATTGGCGAGACCAAGAGCTTCACATTGACTTTCCCGAAAGATTACGGTGTAAAAGCATTGCAAAATCGCAAGGTTATATTCGAGGTTACGGTGAGTAAAGTGCAGGAGCTTGATAAGCCAAAGCTAGATAATGCGTTTGCAGCAAAGGTTGGGCCATTCAAGACAGTTAAGGATCTACGTGCAGACATTACTAAACAGCTTCAGAGTGAAAAACAGACTGAAGCTGATCGTGATTATGATAATGCATTACTTGACATGCTGGCGGACAAAACGACCGTTGCTTTGCCAACGTCGCTTGTTGACGACGAGATTAATCGTACGATTAGCCAAGTCCGCCAAAACCTAGCTTACCGAGGTCAAACATGGCAGGAATATCTGGAAGAACGTGGCCAAACCGAAGATGAATACCGTGACGAAACTCGCGTTGGTGCTGAACGGCGCGTTAAGGCAGGCCTGGCGCTGAGTGAGGTAGCCGACCAAGAAGGGATCACCGTTACGGCAGAAGAATTTCAGCTTCATATGCAGCTCTTGAAAGGCCAGTACAATGACAGAGTCATGCAAGAAGAGCTCGAAAAGCCGGAGAACGCACGGTCAATTCTCTCGAGTATGCTGACTGAGAAAACGGTTGCTAAGCTAACAGGGTATGCATCTACTGCAAAATAAGTGGATCAATGTTGGACAGACGATCCCGAAGAAGATCGGGATAGTCTCTGCCACCTTTCGAAGCAACAACGATAGAGCATGGCGGCCAGTGGCGCAACGGTGTACTTGTAGCGGCGCATATTATGATGAATACTATGCAAAACATGCTAGCTGTTATAATTGCGCCCGCACCGAAAATAAAACTTTCCTTACTTGGTTCAGCGGCTTCACCGATTATTGCCAGACCGCAGACAACTCAGGTTAATATAACAGGCATTAGAAGTGGAACTAAGAACTAGTAATGGCCGTATGCACGCTTGTTGATAGGCATGACCGGGTAATCGGCTATAAGGAACGCGACCAACTCAAGCCTGGCGATATCTACCGTGTGGCCTCACTCTGGATAGTTAACGATAAAGGTGAGGTCTTGCTATCAAGGCGGGTGCTATCTAAGCTGCTTGATCCTAACAAGTGGGGACCCGCGGCTGCTGGAACTGTGGAAAACAATGAGACCTATGATGAGAATATAACCAAAGAAGCGTCTGAGGAACTTGGAATTGCTGACGCGAAATTTACGCCTGGTCCTAAGTATTTCGTCTCAGATAATGGCCATGGCCAAGGCTACTTTTGCCAGACGTATGTCGCAACACTCAACTGGTCAGTGGAACAGTTTACGCTACAAGCGGAAGAAGTTGCCGAGGTGAGGTGGGTCAGTATTGACGCTTTAGAGCAGGAAATAGTCGTTTCGCCGGAGCACTTTGTTGCCAACTTTTCCGAGCCAAGCACAAAAATGATCAGATTTATATGTCAATATTGGTTGGATCCTGCTGGAACGTAAATTTGCAGCAAACCGCGCCAAGTCCTTCTGGCTCAACGCCGGCACTTTCCATATCTGCTTGCAGCTGCATATAGCGAGCCGCTTCAGCGGCAGAGATAAGACCTGGCAAATCCTCAAACCCTTCGGTAGCTGGCAATCTGTGTGGAGCTGTGTTGCCATTCTTTAAATAATACGCATCTTGGATCAACCCCATATCCTTTAGCTTTTCAGTTGCCCATATCATGCTTGGGTTTATGATCTGCATACGGCCCGCACGAAGCTCTACGCCTCGGGTAGCAGCCGCTTGCTTTGCGTGCTGAATCGCAAGATAGAGAGCGGCCGCCCCGAGATGCTGGCGTTCAGTTACTTGGACATTTTCGATGAATAAGGTGTTGGGTTCACGCCGAATTCGCCTAGGCCCATCAGGGCGCCGCCAACCAATAGAGGCATCAACGTTTATCTGACGGCCCAGGCTGTCGACACGCTCGATGACAAAATGCCCAGCTCTATCAGGGGTCTCTGTCTCTGGGCGTATTGTTAGAAAGCCATCGAGAGGGGGGAGTTCTCGAGGTAATCTGCTTGTCATAATAAAACCTTAACACGAATTATGCATTACTATACTGAAAAAATAGTGAATTAGCACTCTTGACTGGTGAGTGCTAACTGGCTATCATAAAGATATGAGCGATTTTTCTTCTCCCAGGGCACAAGTGTTAGTACCAACCGTGATTGAAAACGAGGGACGGTATGAGCGGGCGTACGACATCTACTCGCGGCTTCTAAAGGACCGTATAATTTTCCTAAACCAAGATGTCAATGAAGCGACGGCCAACTTAATTGTTGCGCAATTTCTCTTCCTACAGTCGCAGGATGCCAAGAAGGACATTTACTTCTACATTAACAGCCCCGGCGGTAGTGTCTATGATGCGTTGGCAATCTACGATACGATGCAGTTCGTAACCAACGACGTGCAGACAGTTGGTATCGGTGTCCAGGCTTCAGCAGCCGCGTTTTTGCTCAGTAGCGGCACCAAAGGCAAGCGCTTTATGCTGCCTAATGCTACCGTTATGATTCACCAGCCCTCAAGCGGTACTAAAGGAAAAGTAACCGATATGGAAATTGACCTGAGGGAGTCACTGCGCATCAAACGGCGCCTCAATGAAATCATGGCCAAAAATACCGGTCAGAAGGTAGAAAAGATCAATGATGACATGGAACGCGATAAGTGGATGGATGCCGAAGAGTCCAAAATTTACGGGCTTGTTGATGCGGTCATTACCTCAGCTCCTAAAGCTGCATAGTTACCTGGTATCCAGCAATTATTTAGCTTGACAATTAAAATTTCATCGTTCACACTACAGTACTAAGAAGCAGTGTACGTTTCGGCTGGTTTTATAATGAATTTTTAGCTGGAACGTAGGTGTCCTTCCCTCACACAATTTAATTAAGCGTACAGCTATCATTACTATCTTGCAGCAGTAACAGGGCGTAAGTTGGGCTTTACTTCACTAGTAAAGTCTTGTTTGTTGCGAGTAGGAAGATATCTAAAGCGAAAGGGGTGATAGTAGCGTATGGCGAAAAGCAGCACAGCAGCCGCTAAGGGTTCACGCGTGTACTTTACGACCGGCAGCCAGGATCAGGCTGAATTGCCAGGACTCGTAGAGCACCAAAACAAGTCGTTCCAATGGTTTGTCGAGGAAGGCCTCGGTGAGCTATTGGCGGAAATTAGTCCGATTGACGACTATACCGGTACCAAACTAACACTTAACTTCAAAAAATATTACTTCGGTGAGCCTAAGCTGACAGAGTCAGAGGCCCGTGAGAACAATGTTTCGTACGAAGTGCCGCTGATGGCGCGTGCTGAGCTTATCAACAAAATCACAGGCGAAGTAAAAGAGCAGGAAATTTATCTCGGTGATTATCCGTGGATGACACGCCGCGGGACATTTGTCATCAATGGTGCTGAACGTGTTGTAGTAAGCCAGCTGACCCGCTCAGCTGGTGTGTTCTTCACTGCAGAACAACATACGGGAGGCATGTTGTATGGTGCTAAGGTGATCCCTGGTCGTGGCGCTTGGCTAGAGTTTGAGACTTCAAGCAATAATGCGCTTTACGTCAAGATCGACCGCAAGCGCAAGATCCCAGCTACCACACTGCTGCGTGCTCTTGGTGTGCCTGAAGCCCGTATGCGTGAAGCGTTCAAACATGTTGACACTGGTAAAGTTAGCTATCTGGACGCCACTCTCGAAAAAGATTCCTCAAAAGGCCAGAACAACGCCCTGATTGAAGTGTATCGTCGTCTGCGCCCAGGTGATTTAGCTACTGTTGATAACGCGCGCAGTCTCATTGAAAATATGTTCTACAACTTCAAGCGCTTCGACTTCTCACGCGTCGGTCGTTATAAATTGAACAAGCGGCTGAACCTAGACGTTCCGAATACAATTGAACATCGCGTCATGCATATCGAAGACCTCGAGGCGATTGTGGCAGAGATTATCCGTCTGAATAATACCCAGGAACCGTCAGATGACATCGATAGCTTAGCTAATCGTCGAGTTAAGATGGTCGGCGAGCTTGTGCAGCGCCAGTTCCGTATCGGACTCCTGCGCATGGCTCGGAACACGCAAGACCGCATGTCGATGAGCGACATCGAAACCGTCCAACCTGGCCAGCTGATCAATGCTCGCCCTGTTGTGGCGGCTGTCCGTGAATTCTTCGCTAGCTCACAGCTGTCGCAGTTTATGGACCAAGTTAACCCTCTGAGCGAGCTTGCCCATAAACGCCGCCTGAGCTCAATGGGTCCTGGTGGTCTATCACGCGAGCGTGCCGGGTTTGATGTCCGCGACGCCCATGCCACACACTATGGTCGAATTTGCGCCGTGGAAACCCCTGAAGGCGCCAATATTGGCTTGGTGCTAAACTTGGCTAACTACGCCCGCGTCAACGACTACGGCTTTGTCGAGACACCGTATCGCAAAGTAATTAATGCAGCGACTCCGAGGGATATTGTTGGTGAAATCGCCAGCGTGAATCTAGAAGATGAGAATGGCAAAACATTAGTTAAGGCTGGCAGCAAGATCACAAAAGAAGATGCCGCCAAACTTGCTAAAGTTGAAGGTCGCGTAACCTGGCCGGTCAAGGCTCGGGTCACCGACGAGATTGAATATCTCGACGCATATGACGAGGAGGCTGCCACTATCGCCGGTGCGGGTAACGAGACTGATGAACATGGTTATTTCATGGCTGAACGCGTTAGTGCGCGTGAGTATCTTAAAACTGCCCAAGTTGATGCGAATGAAGTGACTCATGTCGATGCTACTAGAAATCAAATTATCGGTACGAGCGCCGGTCTCATTCCGTTCATCGAAAAGAACTATGTCTACCGTTCGCTGATGGGTGCCAACCAGCAGCGTCAGGCAGTGCCGCTGATCCAGCCAAAGGCGCCAATTGTCGGCACCGGTCTGGAAGGACCAGCAGCTCGTAATACTGGTCAGCTGATTGCAGCTGAGGACGATGGCGAAGTTGTTAAGGCTAGCGCTGACGAAGTTGTCGTTCAATATAAGGACGGCAAAGTCAGCTATCACCCACAACACTTTATCCGCTCGAATGAAGGTACCAGTATTAACCAAAAGGTAGTTGTTAATACCGGCGACCAAGTAAAGAAGGGCGATGTTCTCGTTGAAGGTATGTCAATTGAGAATGGTGAAATGGCGCTCGGTAAAGACTTGCTCGTAGCATTCATGCCATGGGGTGGCTATAACTTCGAGGACGCAGTCGTATTGTCTCGCCGCATTGTCGAAGATGACACACTAACGAGTATTCACATTGTTGACTTCATGATCGAAGTCCGCGAGACAAAGCTTGGCCCAGAAATTGTTACCCGTGATATCCCGAACGTGTCTGAAGAAACGCTACGCCATCTGGCCGACGACGGCATCGTCCGCATCGGCGCCGAAGTACACCCCGGTGATATTCTAGTTGGAAAGATTACCCCGAAAGGTGAGCAGGAGCTGAGCTCCGAAGAGATGCTACTCCGTGCTATATTTGGTGAAAAAGCCAAAGAGGTCCGTGATACCTCGCAGCGTATGTCTAACGGCAAGCATGGCAAGGTTGTCGGTGTGAAGGTCTTCAGCCGCGAAAATGGTCATGAACTGAAGTCAGGCGTCATTAAGCAGATCCAGGTCTTCGTAGCACAGATGCGCAAAATCAGCGTTGGCGACAAGCTCGGTGGTCGGCACGGTAACAAAGGTGTTATCGCACGCATTCTTCCAATTGAGGACATGCCATTTACGGAAGACGGTACACCAGTTGACATTGTCTTGAACCCACTCGGTGTTCCATCCCGTATGAACCTTGGTCAGCTGTTTGAAGCTCACCTTGGCATGGCGGCGCACGCACTTGGCTACAAAGTTGCGAGCCCATCTTTTGACGGTGTCCCGACCAAGAAGATCCAGGAGCTCTTAAAGCAGGCAGGCCTGCCAGAAGACGGCAAGCAGCAGCTGTACGATGGGCGTACTGGCGAACCATTCCGCGAGCGAACTGTCGTTGGCGTGATGTACATGAACAAGCTCAACCACATGGTGGCTGACAAGATCCACGCTCGCTCAACTGGTCCATACACAATGGTGACCCAGCAGCCGCTTGGTGGTAAGGCACAAAACGGTGGTCAGCGCTTTGGTGAAATGGAAGTCTGGGCTCTCGAAGCATATGGCGCCAGCAATATTCTGCAGGAAATGCTGACCATCAAATCAGATGACGTCTATGGCCGCAGTAAAGCGTATGAGTCCATCATTAAGAAGACGGAAATTGTTGGCCCGAAGGTTCCAGAGAGCTTCAATGTGCTCGTAAAGGAATTGCAAGGTTTAGGGCTTAAAGTTGACCTTCTGAAGTCTAATCAGGTTGTTGATGCTGAAGCATTGTTAGCTAGCAATATCCGTAGAGAAGCTGCCGCGGAACCGCCTGTCGAAGTTCCTGCCGAGGAAATCTCGGATATTGATGTTACTGACGTACCGGTGGAAGATTTTAGCGTCATTACCGATGCAGACGATCTTGGGGGTGAGCCCGCCAGCGTTACTATGAGCAATGGCGAAGAAGCATACGATAACGAAGAAGGAGAGGAGGCTTAAGATGCGTAGATATGATCCATCTGGCACCGATATTGCCGAATTCGATGCGGTGCGCCTCGCGGTGGCCAGTCCGGAAGATATTCTGGAATGGAGCCATGGCGAAGTCACTAAGCCGGAAACGATTAACTACCGCACCCAGAAGCCGGAGCGCGACGGTCTGTTCTGTGAACGGATCTTTGGGCCGGTCAAGGACATTAACCCTCATGACGCGAAGTACAAGGGTGTTCGTTCCAGGGAAGCAGCGGTAGACAAGAACGGCGAGCTAGTTACTCGCAGCATTGTGCGCCGCGAGCGCATGGGCCATATCCAACTGGCCGTACCTGTTGCTCATATCTGGTTCCTGCACGGTACGCCGTCTGCCATGGGCTTGTTACTTGGTATAACGGTCAAAAACTTGGAGCGCGTGGCGTACTTTGCTGCATATGTTATTAAGAGCGTAAATACTGAGAAACGCGACCAACTGCTGGCTGACCGAGAGGCTGAATTTGCTGCTGCTAAGGACGCGATCACGCTTCGTTACGAAAGCGAAGCACAAAAGGAAGAGGCTAATGTCAAAGCGTTGGCTGAAATGCGTACCAAGGAGCTGAACGAGCTGTCCGAGAACTTCGAGCGGTTCCGCACCCAGCTGACTAGTCTTGAGAAGTTAGCACTCATCAATGAAGGTGAATACCGCAATCTACCAGACGAGCTCCGCGAACTTATCAAAGTTGGTATGGGCGGAGCTGCATTGAAGGATCTGCTCGATGAAGTTAACCTAGGTGAACTGATTGATGATTTGTCTAATGAGGCTGAAGAAGCCAAGGGCCAACGGAAGAAGAAGCTGATGAAGCGTCTGCGTCTGCTCGAGAGCATGGATCGTGCTGGCATCAAGCCGTCATCAATGTGCGTGAGCGTCTTGGCAGTGATCCCTCCCGATCTTCGCCCGATGGTGCAATTGACCGGTGGCCGCTTCGCTACTTCTGACCTAAATGATCTCTACCGCCGTGTCATCAACCGTAACAACCGCCTAAAGAAGCTGATTGAACTTAACGCGCCTGAGGTCATCCGCCGCAACGAGCAGCGAATGCTACAGGAAGCCGTCGACGCACTTATCGACAACAACAGTGCTCGTTCCGGTCGTGCTGTATCGGCAACCGGTGCACGCCGCCGTCTAAAGTCCTTGAGCGATATGCTTAAAGGTAAGCAGGGACGCTTCCGCCAGAACCTACTCGGTAAACGTGTTGATTATTCCGGACGTTCAGTGATCGTTGCCGGTCCAGAATTAAGTATCGACCAGTGCGGCCTGCCGAAAATGATGGCGCTTGAGCTCTTCAAGCCGTTTGTTATCGGGGAGCTCATTGCACGCGATCAAGCGCATAATATTCGTTCAGCTTCCCGCTTAATAGAAGCCGGCGATACCGTTGTTTGGGACGCACTTGACGAGGTCATAAAGGATAAATATGTCCTTCTCAACCGTGCTCCGTCACTACACCGCTTGAGTATCCAAGCGTTCCGCCCGGTACTGATCGAAGGGCGCGCAATACAGCTTCACCCGCTTGTCTGTAAGGGTTTCAATGCCGACTTCGATGGTGACCAGATGGCAGTTCACGTGCCATTGTCAGATGAAGCACAAGCCGAAGCCCGCGATATTATGGCAGCCAGCAAAAACTTGCTGAAACCTGCTGATGGCTCGCCAATTCTTCATATAGAACAGGACATTGTGCTTGGTCTCTACTACTTGACGTACAATCGTCCAGGTACGCTGAGCGCCAAACCGGTTGTCTTCTCAGGCATAGAGGAAGCCATCATGGCGCTCGATGCTAATAGGATAAGCTTACAGACGAAGGTACGCTTACCATTCCGCGGCGAAGTCCGTGAATCCAGTATTGGACGTTTCCTATTCAATGAGACGTTCCCAGAGGACTTCTCCTATCAAGACGAGCCAATGACCAAGAAGCGCTTGCAGAAGGTGATGGCCCAGGTATATGCCAAATACGGTCAAGAGCGCACGGCAAAAATTGCAGACAATTTAAAGGATGTCGGATTCCTGTTCGCTACTAACTCAGGTCTTAGTATTGGCATGGACGACTTTGTCGCTATCCCTGGTCTACCTGATGCAATTCAAGAGGGAAATGTACGTACCGCATCGATCGCCGAGCAATACGAGCAAGGTTTCATCACTGACGACGAACGTTATCGCCTTACGGTTGAGAACTGGACGAAGATTGAAACCCGTGTCAAGAACATGCTCTCTGAGCAGCTTAGTGGCATGGATACACCGACAGCTATTGCAATCGAATCCGGTGCCCGCGGTAACATCTCACAGATGTTGAATGCTGTAGGGATGCTCGGGGTCATGCAGGATGCAACTGGCCGTGCCATTGAGCTACCAGTTAAGTCTGGCTATATTGCTGGGCTTGACCCACTTGAGTACTTCACCGGTACCCGTGGTACCCGTAAAGCGCTTATTGATATTGCCCTCAAGACCGCTGACGCTGGTTACCTGACGCGTCGTTTAGTTGACGTCTCACAGGACGTATTTACGCTTGATGATGGCGCAGAGGACCCTGGGTTCCCGATGTACCGTAGCGATGCTGCAGAAATCGGTGTAACACTATCTAACCGTCTAGCAGGACGCTATGCTGCCGAAAGCATTGGCGTGTTCGTCAAGAAGGGTGAGTTGATTACTCCTGTGATAGCCGAGAAGATCGAAGCAGATGACAAACTTGATGGTGTCCGCATATTGAGCGTCTTGAGTGCTACCTCAGCCCATGGTGTTGGACGGAAGTCATACGGCGTTGATCCGGCGACTGGCTTGCTTGTTACTGACCACGCACCTATCGGTGTCGTCGCGGCACAGAGTATTGGTGAACCTTCGACGCAGCTTTCACTTGACTCTAAGCACCGCTCAGGTGCATTCGTAGCCGATGACGCTGCACAAGGTCTAACACGTATCGAAGAGTTGTTCGAAGCTCGCAGTCCGAAAGGACAGGCATATCTGACCGAGATCGATGGTGCGGTGAGTACTTGGGAACAAGGTGACTATTATGTGGTTCAGATCACAGCAGATGAAAATGCGAACGTGACATTCAGACTTGGTGAGCGTAAAGCGTCCGTTGCAGACAACTCGGATGTCATGATTGGTGACGTATTGGCTGCGCTCGAGGACGGGTCAGAGCCGATTGTGGCAACGATTGCTGGTAAGGTATCAGTCAAAGGCAAGAAGGTTGCTATAACCCCTACCCGTCAAAGCGCTGTGCGCTATGAAATACCAGGCTACAAGCAGCTGCTAGTTAAGGAGGGCGACAAAGTAATTGCCGGCCAACGCCTGACCAGCGGTTCTATCAACCTACAAGACCTGATGCGCTTGCAAGGTGTCGAGTCAACTCAACGCTATATCATGACCGAAATGCTTAAGATCTTTGCAGCGCAGGGTCAGAATATTGCAGATAAACACCTTGAAGTAGTGGTTCGCCAGATGTTTGGCCGCGTCCAAATCGAAGAAGCTGGGGACTCTGAGTTTGTTACTGGCGACGTAGTCAGTAAGCTGGCAGTTGCCGAAGCCAATGAGGCACTTGTACGTGCTAACAAACAACCGGCCGTAGTCAATCAATTGCTACTGGGCATTACCAAAGCAAGTCTTTCAACCGACTCATTCTTGAGTGCCGCATCCTTCCAAGACACTACGCGTGTTCTTATTGCCGCTGCCACCAGTGGTCGCGTCGATAAGCTCTACGGCTTGAAGGAAAATGTTATCATTGGCCGCAAGATTCCGGTTGGTACCGGTGCGAAGCGCGAAGGTGACGGTGCTGTTAAAATCGATGAAGTTGCACACGCTGCGTAAAGTTGTTACAATAAGTAAATCAATATAAGTAATCCGAGCCTTGACGTCGGCATACGTCTCGCCGCAGCAGATTACAGCCAATAAGGAGCATTAATGCCAACAATTAATCAATTAGTGCGCAAACCGCGCACTAAGGTGACGACCAAGAGTAAGTCACCAGCGCTGCAGCGCATTACCAACAATCTTAAGACGGAGAGCTATGAGAAGGCATCGCCGCTGAAGCGTGGTGTCTGTATCAAAGTGACGACTAAGACTCCAAAGAAGCCGAACTCGGCGCTGCGAAAAGTTGCTCGCGTTCGCCTGAGCAATGGCCAAGAAGTTTGGGCCTACATTCCAGGCGAAGGGCATAATCTGCAGGAGCATGCTGTAGTACTTGTCCGCGGTGGACGCGTGAAAGATCTCCCAGGTGTACGCTATCATATTGTCCGTGGCGCGCTTGACCTTCAAGGTGTGCAGAACCGCAAGAAGAGTCGTAGCTTATATGGTGCCAAGAAGGGAAGCAAGTAATGCCACGTCATAAGACTAAGGCGCTGGTTCGTGAAGTAAATGCCGATCGCGTTTATCAATCTGTCCAAATCCAACGTCTGATTAATCGAGTTATGCTAAACGGCAAGAAGCAAATTGCGGAAACACTAGTCTACGAAGGTATCCAGCTTGCCGCCGATAAGCTTAAGGTTAAGAATCCTTTAGAAGTGTTCGAACAAGCTTTTAAGAATGTTCAGCCACACATGGAGACACGCTCTCGTCGTGTAGGTGGCGCAAATTATCAAATTCCTTTCGAAGTTAAAGGTCAGCGCCAAAATCACCTTACCACTATGTGGTTTGTCCAAGCGGCTCGAGCACGCAAAGGTATGCCAATGAACCAACGCATTGCCGCTGAGCTTGTAGACGCATATAACAACCAGGGTGCGGCAGTTAAAAAGCGCGAAGACACCCATAAGATGGCAGAAGCTAATCGCGCCTTTGCTCATTTTGCACGGGGTTAGACCTATGCCTGTTGCTAGTCCTGTTCTTGAACGCATTCCGGGTACACCTGAACCAACTGAGGGTGATATTACTCACCCGCAGCAATATGACCTTTGGGATCAGCACGTCTCATCCGAAACTGGAACAGAATCGGAGTGCGGCATACCGGATCAGCCGGCCGACCAAATGAACCCAGCTGTGTCCAAAGCACAAGCCCATATGTGGGGGGTCGTCGAAGCCTATGATCTTACTGGAACAGTGATGTTTGATCCCGCATACTTTCCGGCTGGTGCACTCTTTGAGTGCGTACTTGCACAGCGTGCGTTAAGAGACCAAGCTAGCGCAGCTGGCAGGGTGATCGTTAACATGGTCCGATACCAAACACTAGCCGACCACGATACATGGTCGCGCCAGCTCAGAAGGCTTCGCTAGTGCCTAGGAGAAGGCTCACACAGATAGCACGATTGTCGCTGCGAATGAGCGTGTGCTAATTGCTATGAATGCGTTTGAACGTGCACTAGATGAGCGTGTGGCATTTGAGCGAGACCTCAGAAGATTAGCTAGTGAGCGGCAGAGCTGCGCCTACTCGCTGAACGTCGCTGCATCCGGTCAGCCAGCTGCAGGCGCCATAGTAGAGTGTGAAGGTGCCAATTGCTTACCGATGCTTGCACTTGTGAATGTTGCAGAAGAATTGGCAAAATAAGGATAAAATAGGAGAAAGGGCAAGAATAATGGCGGCAACAAAATACGCACTAAGTAAGATTAGAAATATTGGTATTATCGCGCACATTGATGCCGGCAAGACCACTACTACCGAAGGTATTTTATATCGTACGGGGTTGAAGCATAAGATCGGTGCTGTTCACGAGGGTGAAACGACAACCGACTGGATGGCTCAGGAACGCGAGCGTGGTATCACTATCGTATCCGCGGCGGTGACTGCGTATTGGAAGGGTCATCAAATTAACATTATTGACACCCCAGGACACATAGACTTTACGGTCGAGGTGGAGCGCTCGTTGCGGGTGCTCGATGGTGCTGTCGTTGTATTCGACGGTAAGATGGGTGTCGAGTCACAGTCTGAGACTGTTTGGCGCCAAGCTACTAAGTACGGAGTACCGCGCATCTGCTTCATTAATAAGATTAACCAGACCGGCGGTGATTTCTATAAATCACTCGAGAGTATTCATAACCGTCTTTCAAAACATGCTTTTCCAGTACACCTGCCGATCGGCTTTGAGCAGAGCGTCAATGGTGTTGTCGACCTGATCAGCATGAAGGCATATACATATAAGGATTTTTCTGACCACGAGCTGATCGAAGGCGAGATCCCTGCTGACATGATGGATAAGGTGAAACGTTATCGCTCGATGCTAGTGGAGAATGCAGTCGCCGAAGATGAAAAATTGCTTGAGAAATACTTTGAAGTTGGCGAAGACGGCCTGACTGAAGATGAAATACGGCAAGCTGTTCGCGGTGCAGTACTGTCCGGCGACTTCTTTGCTGTGACTGGCGGCGATGGACGTGGCGTAATCGTTGAGAAAGTACTCGATATGGTGGCTGATTTCCTGCCAAGCCCAGAAGATCGTGGTTCAGTTTGGGGTACGCATCCGAAAACTGGTGACGAGATTGAGCGTAAGCCGAGTGAAAACGAACCGTTTACAGGTCTCGCTTTTAAGATCACGACTGATCCATTTGTTGGTAAGCTGGCATATTTCCGTGTTTACTCTGGCAAGATCCAAGCTGGTAGCTATATCATGAATAGCTCAACCGGTGAAAAAGAGCGTGTTGGCAGACTTGTCCGTCTATTTGCCGACAAGCGAGAGGATGTTACTGAAGTTGGTGCTGGTGATATCGCTGCTATTGTTGGGCTCAAGGGCACGACAACCGGCAATACCATCTGTGACCCTAATAACCCGATCGTGCTTGAGAGTATTACCTTCCCTGAGCCGCCGGTCTCCATTGCTATTGAGCCAAGAACAAAGAGCGACCAAGAGAAAATGAGTCTGGCATTGCAACGCCTCGCCGAGGAAGACCCAACCTTCCGTATCCGTGTAGATAATGAAACCGGGCAGACAATCATCTCAGGCATGGGTGAGCTTCATCTGGAAATTATCGTTGACCGTATGAAGCGTGAATTCACTGTCGAGGCCAATGTCGGTCAGCCACAGGTTGCATACCGTGAAACGATTCGTAAAGATGGCGTCGAAGTTCAAGGCAAGTTCATCCGTCAATCTGGCGGTAAGGGCCAGTACGGCGATGTCTGGCTGCGCTTGTTCCAAAATGAAGCTGGTAAAGGATTTGAGTTCATCAATGCCGTTAAAGGTGGCGCTATCCCAGGCGAATATATTAAGCCAATTGAGCAGGGCATCAAGGAAGCTATGGGTAATGGTGTGCTTGCTGGCTTCCCAGTCGTAGACCTCCGCGCTGAGCTATATGACGGTTCTTACCATGAGGTCGACTCATCCGAAATGGCCTTTAAGATTGCCGGATCAATGGCGCTTCAGGAAGGTGTTAAGAAAGCCAACCCGGTGCTAATGGAACCAATCATGAAGGTCGTTGTCGTTACGCCCGAAGAGTTCATGGGTGACATTATTGGCGACCTAAACAGCCGGCGCGGCCGTATCGAGAAAATGGATGATCTTAGCCCCGGCATCAAGGAGATTACTGCATTCGTACCGCTCGGGGAGATGTTCGGGTATACCACAGACATTCGCAGTATGACTAAGGGTCGTGCTAGCTCCAGTATGGAGCTTGACCACTACGAAGACGTACCACGCAACGTCGCTGAGGCGATCATCGCCAAGAGCGGCAAATAGCCGCCCAAGCGAACTCTTTACACCGGTGCTAAATTCCGGTAAACTAACCCCTGTATTTGTGTGCGGTTTTTCCCACGCAATCGTAATACTCACTAACGCCTAACCTAAGGAGATAACACAGTTATGGCAGGAACATTCAGCCGCGCTAAGCCGCACGTTAACGTTGGTACTATGGGTCACGTTGACCACGGTAAGACAACCTTGACAGCAGCCATCACTATGGTGCTTGCCAAGAAATTGCCAAGCGATACCAATAAGCCGGTCGCGTACGACCAAATTGACAATGCGCCGGAAGAGAAGGCACGTGGCATCACCATCGCTACTTCTCACCAGGAGTATGAAAGTGCCAAGCGCCACTATGCGCACGTCGACATGCCAGGTCATGCTGACTATGTTAAGAATATGATCACTGGCGCCGCCCAGGTTGATGGTGCCATCCTCGTTGTTTCAGCCGCCGATGGCCCGATGCCGCAGACCCGCGAGCATGTGCTCTTGGCTCGCCAGGTTGGCGTTCCGAAGATCCTCGTCTTCCTGAACAAGATGGACCTTGCAGATCCCGAACTTGTCGACCTTGTCGAAGAGGAAGTGCGTGACTTGTTGGAAAAGAATGGGTTTGACCGCAACGCTCCTATCGTCCGTGGCTCTGCAACCAAGGCAGTGGCTGGTGATGCAGAAGCAGAAGATGCAGTCATGAAGCTCGTGGAAGAAATGGACGAGTACATTCCAGAGCCAAAGCGTGATCTCGACAAGCCATTCCTCATGCCTATCGAAGACGTATTTTCAATCAAGGGTCGCGGCACTGTTGCCACTGGCCGTATTGAGCAAGGCGTCGTGAAGATCAACGACGAAGTTGAAATTGTCGGTATCCGCCCAACCAGGAAGTCAGTTGTTACTGGTATTGAAGCCTTCAAGAAGTCTCTTGACCAAGGCCAAGCGGGAGATAACGCAGGCGTACTGCTTCGCGGCATTGAGCGCGATGACATTGAGCGTGGCCAGGTACTTGCCAAGCCGGGTACTATTACTCCACACACTGAGTTTGATGCCGAAGTCTATATCCTCACCAAAGAAGAAGGCGGCCGTCATACTCCTTTCTTCAAGGGCTACAAACCACAATTCTACTTCCGCACTACTGACGTAACAGGTGAGGTTGAACTCCCGGCTGACAAGGAAATGGTTATGCCAGGTGACACGATCACCTTTAAAGTTAAGCTGCTTGCTCCGATTGCTATGGAGCAAGGTCTGCGCTTCGCTATTCGCGAAGGTGGTCGTACGGTCGGTGCTGGTGTCGTAACCAAGATCGACAAGTAGTTCCAGCTGTGTTTGTTAAAGAGCGCTCCTTGTGGGCGCTCTTTTGTTGCCTTGAATTTGTAGCCCTAGCGGGCTATTGTAGGCTGTAGGTAAATCCGGAGTAACTATGACTCATGCTGCACTATCGTTACCAGTAGATGCGACACTCTTTGCCGGAATTGACGTTGGCGGGACAAAGGTGGGTATCTTAGATTCACACAGTGAGACGTACCATCGATATATGACTAGCGAGTATCCAAATATGGAGGCTGTTCTTGATGACTACTTTGCCAAACTTGGCAAACGGCCGGCCAAAGTAGTTCTTGCCATGGCTGGGCCTAGAAATGAAGATACAGGTGCAATCGAAGTGACGAACGCCACCTGGCCAGAGTTTAGCCCACTTGCAGCTGAAAAAGAATACCCCGGTACGGTATTTGAAACGGTGAATGATATGGTTGGTACGGCTGCCGGAGCTTTGACAGAAGAGAGTGTGGAGCTAAAAGAGCTACGGCCCGGCACTCCAGTGCAAACAGGTTGCAAAGTGGTAATGGCGCTTAGCACTGGGTTTGGTATGGCGGCTGCAGTTTGGGACAAGCAGGCTAAGAGACGGGTGTTTGTTGCGAGTGAGGGTGGCCATATTGGTATTCAGCCTGAAGATGATGCAGAGGCCATGTACCTGAGATATTTACAGAGCACGTATCCCCACGTATCAGCTGAGATCGCCCTCTCTGGAAAGATGGGTATAAATCATCTCATTGATCATGTGCTGACAGTCCATTATGACACTGAGCTGCTAGCTGCTATTATACGGGCGCGTGATGCCAAGCGACCGGTAGGCTCGGTTCTTTTAGAGTTTGCAGAGGCAGGTACGGGTACTAGCAGAGATGTAGCGCGAATAATCTTGGAACAGTTGGGGAGTATGCTCGGCTCGGCGATGTCTGATCTGGCTATCGCATTTGTGGCACGAGGAGGCATTTATCTTACCGGCAGTATGGTATTAGGGCTAGGCGAGTATTTGGCAGCGCATACCAATATGCTTACGCGGTTTGCCCGTAATGGCTCTGTGCATGACAACTGGCTTGAAAATGTCCCAGTATACCTAGTTACTGATCCCCACGTTGCTGCTAGGGGTGCATTATCGCTGGCGAAAGAGTAGAATCTCAAAAAATGGTTAGCCGTTTCGTCTGCTTGCAGCAACAATAGCCCGGTAATATGCATACGCAGCCTTTAGCCGACCTAATCGTTTAAGGTGGTGGAAGCGGATGAGCCAGAGAATTTGGCGGTATGTCAGCGTGTGGACGGCTGCCACCTCCTTCTTCTGGATCCGGAGCAGCGGTGCGTTTGTCGACAGTCTAGCGTGGAACGTATATAGAAATATCTTTGTATTGACCTTATAGCGTGGATGGTAGGCGTCCCATTTGCGGACATCTATTATTTTGAGCGAGTTAGCAGGCAAGTTTAATCCTAATTCTTCTTTTGCCTCACGTACGGCAGCTTGTAATGGCTCTTCGCCTGTGTCCACTCCGCCCCCTAGGGTAATATCGAGCATCCCAGGATCCATATAGATACTGTCTGAACGTTGCTCGATCAAGAATTTACGATTTGGCAGCGATACTACTATGTGGCAGCCTCGCCACCACAGTCCTTTTTGGTATATCAAGTTTACTGGTAGTCTAAACCCACGCGGATTATTATTCTCATCCACCACATCAGCCCAGCTTAGCCGCGTGATTTCGCTGATAAAATCGCGACACTGCGTCTGTAGACGTCTGGCAGTCTGTCCAGCTTCTGCGACGCGTAGCTCAGACTCGTCTGCGTCCACGCCCCGCCTGACAGACAGTCGGCCAACATCGGCTACCTGCCATGTGACGGCCTTATCGGGATTAAACGTGAAGCGATGAGTAGCGTCGCTTGCAATATCGGGGCTCATAAAGACTATCAGGTCTGCGGCCTCTAGCAACTCGTTGCTTGTTGATGTGCGTTCAGGTGAAAAATATTCATCGAGGTGGAAGCGCTTGCGTATGGC
>JANWHZ010000044.1 GCA_025450135.1 Candidatus Saccharimonadales bacterium | reverse complement strand
GTCACGAGTACGACAGGATCTACCGTATTGCTTAACGTTGTGACAAGCGCAACCATTGGGCCGGACATTAGCGTCGGTAGTATTAAGCAGCAGGCAGCTGGCAAGCGGATCGGCGATGTACAGTCAATGGTCAATGCAATTCCTGGCGTAACGAACGTCAATGTGCAGCTCAGTCCGTTCTGGGTATCGACCGTACCAACGAATCCGAACCAAATTAGCGTAACGATTGATAAGAAGTAACCAGCGTACACATGGCAGGACAAGATGGCACAATTCTGGCTCTCGACATTGGGGCGGCCAGAATTGGCCTGGCACTTTCGAGCCGCACGGCTCGAATCGCGTCGCCCTATAAAACGATCGCCAATACGGCCGACAGCGTCCAACAGCTTGCAACAATTTGTGAGCAGGAAGATGTAAAAGAGATCGTTGTAGGTTTGCCACGTGGCATGAGCGGTCAGGAGACGGCACAGACAGTGGCGGTGCGTACCTATGGCGACCGATTGGCTGCCGTGCTGGCCGTACCGCTCGTGTGGCAGGATGAAACGCTGACCTCAGTGAAAGCTGAGGAAGAGCTGACTCGACGCGGTAAACCCTACCGAAAAGAAGATATAGATGCACTAGCTGCAACGTATATACTAGAGGATTACTTGCATGAAAACGTATAGTATCGGTGTCAAACGGCGACGTTTACCTTGGCGGGTATCTATACTGTTGCTAACCATGCTTGCCTTGGCCACCGCAGGTACTGTCGGCGTCCAGCATTGGTATACAGCAAACCTTGAGCCGGTTAGCACAAGTAGTACGAGGAAATATATTACCGTCATGACTGGCGCCACACTCAATGAGATTGCCAAGCAACTCAAAGACGCTGGGTTGATTCGTAGCGACCAGGCGTTTACGTGGTATGTTAGTGTGCATAATGATCGGGATAAGCTCAAGGCGGGTACCTATAGCCTGAACCCGAGTATGAGCACATCTCAAATCGTTGAGATGATCGTTGACGGCAAGGTGGCAACAGATCTTGTGACCATTCTGCCTGGGCAGCGGTTGGACCAGATTAGGGCAGCGTTTATTAAAGCAGGCTTCAAAGCTACCGACGTCGATGCCGCACTTTCGCCAGAGCAGTACCGTAGTGCTTATCCTGCGCTAGCAGATAATCCGCCTACTGCATCGCTCGAGGGTTTCTTGTATCCCGATTCATTTCAAAAGACCGCGACAACGGATCCAAAAACAATCATAGGAGAATCGTTAGCTGAGATGCAGGATCGCCTGACGCCCGATATCCGCGCCGGATTTGCGGCGCACGGCTTGACGGTGTACCAGGGAGTGACACTGGCGTCAATCGTGGAGCAAGAAGTGCCGAGCCAAACTGACCGTGACCAGGTGGCCCAGGTATTTTTAAAGCGGCTTTCCATTAATATGCCGCTTGGTTCCGACGCTTCCAATAACTACGGCGCGATTAAAGATGGCCTGCCGCCTTCCGTTTCATACGATTCCGCCTACAACACTCGTTTGCATGCTGGCCTGCCGCCGAGCCCCATTAGTAACGTCACCGCGAGCTCACTACAGGCAGTAGCACATCCCGCCAATACTGATTGGCTGTACTTCGTCTCTGGCGACGACGGCACCACGCACTTTGCAAAGACGGAAGCCGAGCACAACGACAATGTTAGCAAGTATTGCCACCAGTTATGTACTCAGTCCAATTAGCTCGTCGCGCTGGGTAGATAACAGGGGCGGTAGGTTTGCATGCGGCGAATGGTTTGGTACAATACTACCGTAACGTGAGTGCACCCTGACCGTTATTGTCCGCTCGCTTACTCCTCATCGGTAGTTATTAACCCCGCTTAGAGGATCTGACGCTGCCGCGATGGCCGCAGTAGGAGCTTAAGTATTAGCAATCAAATTACCGCTCGTGCGGCGCAAGCCAACTTAACACAACTTCGACGATCTTTTGCCACGTCACTTGTCTTACGTTTGCGCCGCTCTTTACAGAAACGTACTGCGGCTCGCAAGCTCTCTCGTTGGAGTATCGTAGTTGTGAATATTATTTTACTCGGTGTTGTCGTAGGCGTAGTTATATTGAATCCAACCCATACTGGTACTATGCCGACAGCTGCTGCTTCAGCTGCGAGCACGCCAGTAGTGGCACAGCCAGTTGATAATCTGGCTTCAGTCGATATCGCCCTTACAGTTGCTGGGATGACCAACTTGCCCGAGGCAGGCGCCGTGAAAGAGCTCGCTGACAGCGCGCTCATTCAATTGGCGGTGGCTTCGACAAACAGCGAAGTAGTCAACAAGCCGCAAGTTGTACCCTCTGCATTTGTCTCGAGAAAAGACATCCAAACCTACGTGAGTCAGCCAGGAGATACATTATCAGGCGTGGCGACTAAGTTCGGCATTAGTACTGATAGTGTTGCCTGGTCCAATGGTTTAACAGAAGGCGCGACACTTGCAGCAGGCAAATCGCTGGTCATTCCGCCGGTGAACGGGATTGTCTATACCGTCCAATCTGGTGACACGCCGAGTAGCCTAGCTTCAAAGTATCGTTCGAATGAATCAAAGATTGTTGCCTACAACGATGCTGAGTTCACTGGTCTTAGTGTTGGTGAGCAGATCATCATACCTGACGGTCAGATCATCGTTGCGCCAACATACTACTATGGGTACAGCTACGGATTCGCGTTCGGTGCCTCAGCGATTTATGGCTACAACGGCTATGACTACGGTAACTGCACCTGGTATGTGGCGTCACAGATACAAGTTCCTGCTAACTGGGGGAACGCTGCCACCTGGGCCGCTGGTGCGCGTGCTGCGGGATGGACAGTCAGCTCGACGCCATCGGTTGGTGCGATCGCTCAGAACAGCTGGATGGCCTACGGTTTAGGGCACGTTGGTATTGTTGATGCCGTTTCCAGCGATGGTAAACAGGTATTGATCCGTGAGATGAACGGCGCAGGTGGCATCGGGGCTAGTGGCCAACCTATCTATGGCGCTTGGGGCAGAGTAGATGTTGCCTGGCAACCCGTCACTAATTATTCAAATTACATAACTCGCTAGTCCGCATCCTCTACCTTCGGTATACTGTGAAGTAACATGAACTTCATTGACAAGGTAGAAGTCACAATAAGTGCAGGTAAGGGCGGCAATGGCCGCATGAGTTTCCGCCATGAGAAGTTTGTTAGCAAGGGCGGCCCAGACGGTGGTGATGGTGGGCATGGCGGCAATGTCGTATTTATTGCCAGTCGCAATCAGAATACGCTGGCAAGATTCCGCTACGACAAGGACCTGCGTGCCCATAATGGCGACGATGGTCGTCCAAATCGCCAGCACGGCAAGAACGGAGAAGAGCTGCTTGTACACGTACCAGTTGGCACGGTGGTTATAAAGAATGGTACAGACATCCTCGCTGACTTGACCGAAGATGGCCAACAGGCAGTCATTGCACATGGCGGTAAGGGGGGCTTTGGCAACGCCCACTTTGTCAGTTCAACTAGACAGGCTCCGAAGTTTGCCGAAAAAGGGGAACCCGGAGAAGCTTTTACGGCGACACTCGAGCTCAAAATGATTGCCGATGTGGGCCTCGTCGGGTTGCCGAACGCGGGTAAATCGACACTACTAGCTCGCATCAGTAATGCCCGGCCGGAAATTGCTGATTACCCCTTCACGACAGTTGTCCCGAACCTAGGCGTTGTTGATATTGGCGGTACGAGCCTACTCTTCGCCGACATTCCCGGTCTGATCGAAGGTGCGAGCCGGGGTAAAGGTTTGGGCCATGAATTTCTGCGTCATATTGAGCGTACAGCAGTTATATTGCATCTGATCGATGCTTACGATGACGATGTCGTTAAAGCCTACCAGACAGTTATAGACGAACTTCGTTCGCACGATGAAAATCTGCTTAATAGACTGCAAATAGTGGTACTCAACAAAGTTGAGGGATTGGATGAAGAAATTGTTGATGACCTGATGACGAAGCTTCGCCAAGTCGTACCACGTGATACGCCCTTACTTGCACTTTCCGCGCAAGCCGGTACCGGATTGGATAACTTGCTGTACGCCGCCAAAAATGCAGTCGACGAAGCTCGTGCTCGTGAAGCCGCCACACCGCCTCCAGAAGATGTTCCAGTTCACAGCTTGATCAATGGTGCTGATGCTTGGCACATTGAGAAAACTGAGGATGGCTTTATGGTACGCGGTGAGGAAATCGAGCATTTTGCTGCACGTACCGATTTTACTAATGACGAAGCAGTCCAGCGGCTGCGGGATATACTGCAGAAGCAGGGCATCATGCATGAACTTATCCGTCGTGGCATCGAACCTGGCCAAACCATTGGCGTGGGACATGGTAATAAATTACAATATTAAAACTAGCACCTTGTCAATAATCGTGTTATAAATTATTAAACATTATGTCATTTTTTGACTCCTTTGCTCATGCCGGTGAGCTATGCGCCAGTATGGAGTTGCACCTACATGAACCTGAAGACGTAGTTCGTCGATACGGTCAACTCACGACAGAGTTGTTTCAAGAAGCTACCCGTGCAAACGCAATACCAGTTATCGTTCCAGCTCATGATGAGGAACATGACATCGTGGCAGCTCTTAAGTCAATAGCCGACGCTGGTGCACGTGCGGTTGTCGTCGATAACAACTCCCAAGATCGTACGGCTTACTTTGCCAGACGAATGGGGGCGACTGTGCTTGAACAGCACGAAGGCCGCAAGATGGCAGCGACACAGCGAGGGTTGGTATATGCCCTCGGCGTGCTGGGTGCGAGACACGTACTGTTTATGGATGCAGATACTATAGTTGGGTCCCGCTGGGCACGCGCAATGGATGAAGAATTATATGCGGCTGATGTAGGTCAAGGCGCTATGGTATGTGGTGACTCCATTACGTGGGAGAGCGGCAACGTAGCAGTAGATGTGTTAAGCGCCCTGGCACGGGTACCCGGTCTTACACGAGGAGCGTTGCGAGGTCCACGCGTACCAATCGCTCGAGGGCACAACTATGGCCTAGCGGTAAGCGATCAGATCCACGACGCGCTACTCAAGCTTGACGGCGAATGGTTTGTGGAAACAGGGGGCGAACCAGATGATGTTGCCATTGCACGCACGGTAGGCGAAGCTGGAGGCAAGGTGTTGCAGGCAAAGGGAAACTATACTTGGGTGCTAACGCGTGGTGATCGTATTACGACTCTAAGGCAGCTTTGGGAGCTACACTTTTTAAAACGTCCCTACGGTGAAGTCGCAGATAGTTCGTACGCCAGACAGTACGCCAGCCCGCTTGACGGGCGTTAACGCATGGCACCCGTAGGGTGACGTGCATTACACTGGTAACTATGCCAGCGAGCTATTTCTTTTATGACCTTGAGACAAGCGGTCTTGACCCGAAGCAGGCACGGATCATGCAGTTTGCCGGGCAGCGAACCGATATGGAGCTGCTGCCAGTCGGCGACCCGGTAAATGTCCTGATTCGGCTGACTCCAGATATATTGCCCGATCCTGACTCGGTGCTAATTACCGGTATCACGCCACAAGCGACACTTGCTGAGGGAGTCAGTGAAGCTGAATTTTTAAAACTTTTCACTAGAGACGTCTGTCAGCCGCACACTACGTTTGTTGGTTATAACTCGGTACGTTTCGACGACGAATTTATGCGGTACCTTCTGTACCGCAATTTCTGCGATGCGTATGAATGGCAATGGTGCGACGGCTGCTCGCGGTGGGATCTGATTGACGTAGTGCGAATGACGCGCGCGCTTCGGCCGGAAGGCATGACGTGGCCGTTTGCTGCCGATGGCACGCCGTCGAACAAACTGGAACTTTTAACGAGTGCGAATGGCCTTGATCATGGGAACGCGCACGATGCGTTAAGTGATATTCAGGCTACTATTGCTGTGGCGCGGCTGATCAAAGCGAAGCAACCGAAGTTATATCAATTTCTCTTTGATATGCGCGACAGACGTACGGTTGCTGAGGTTGTTGAAGCTGGGCAGCCATTTGTTTATACCTCGGGGTCGTACCCAGCTGAGCACGAGAAAACGACTGTGGTGATACGTTTGGCTCCGCTGCCAAACAGACAAGGTGCGCTGGTGTATGACCTCAGGTATGATCCGATGCCACTGCTCAAGCTGTCCGCGCAACAGCTCGCTGAACGGATGGTCTGGCAGCCTCGGAGCGCGGAGCGAATACCATTTCCGGTCAAAGCGCTGCGCTTCAACCGCTGTCCAGCTGTCGCACCGATCAGCGTGCTGGATGCTGCCAGTCAGGAACGTTTACGTATCAATGTTTCGGCTATAGATAAACACCGCCGCACTTTGGAACAAAATCCGGAATTCGTGCAGCGGGTGAGTAAAATCTATGGAACTCAAGCGCCCAAACCCGAACAGTCGTCACTTATGGGCGACGAGCATCGGGTTGATGGGCAGTTGTATGACGGATTCCTCGACGACAGCGATAAACAGCAACTTGCTCATGTACGCACTACCTCACCCGGTATACTATCTGATATTATCGGTGCATTTCATGACGATCGCCTGAACGTATTGCTGCCACTGTACAAAGCACGCAACTATCCTGAATCGCTGACTAACGAAGAACGCAGGGCGTGGGAAGCCTTTTGCACCGTCCGTTTGCTTGACGGAGGCTCCAAAAGTCGATTGGCGAAGTATTTTAGCCATTTGGAAGCGCTTGCTAATATTGTGCAGATACCGGAGCAGCAGTATGTGCTCGAGGAGCTCAAGCTATACGGTGAATCAATTATGCCGGCCGAACAGTAGTTCGCAGATTCTGGGCAGTTTGGTGAATCGATCTATATACTGCTTGTATCAATGAAGTCCAGTGCTTACGTGTCAAAATGGCTGCCGCGAATGTGCTAATCAATAGCATTGTTATAAGCCAGGCTTCAAACGTAATCTGTATGTCGGTGCCCGGAATGAGGCCGAGCATAATTAGGCTTGTCATACGTAGACCTCCCGCTAATTACTAAATTTATAGTATAAAGTTGCAACAACAGCAATAAGATTTCTTACAGCTTATGCTTGTCTAGCGAGTCTAACAAGTGCACCATCTACGGGCTGGAAGCAAAGTCGTTTTCCGCGTATAATAGCTTCGTTCATGGCAGAGTATATAGTGGTCAAGGGTGCCCGGGAGCACAACCTCAAGAATATTGATGTGACTCTTCCCCGGGGTAAGCTCGTAGTAATCACAGGACTGTCGGGTTCCGGCAAGTCCTCGTTGGCGTTTGACACGATTTACGCTGAAGGTCAGCGCCGCTATGTCGAATCACTCAGCTCGTATGCCCGCCAATTCCTAGGGATCATGGAAAAGCCAGACGTCGATCAGATCGACGGTTTAAGTCCAGCCATTTCAATTGATCAAAAATCGACCAGCCGCAACCCACGTTCAACGGTCGCAACCGTTACGGAAATTTACGATTACCTTCGTCTGCTGTTCGCACGTGTCGGCATTCCGCATTGTCCAATTGACGGCCAGGCAGTAGTACGACAAACGACAGCAAATATTATCGACCAAGTCGCGGGTTTGCAGAAAGACGCCCGACTTATGATTTTGGCACCTGTCGTCATCGACAAAAAAGGTGCATTTGAGCATATCCCTGAGCAGTACCGCAGAGCCGGTTTTGCACGCGTTCGAGTTGATAGCATAGTATATGCACTCGACGAGTTCCCGGAGCTCGATAAGAATTACCGGCATACCATTGAAGTTGTCGCTGACCGTATTGTGAACAACGACGAAAGTCGGACGAGGTTAGCACAGTCAGTCGAGCAAGCGCTCGAAGTTGCCGAAGGGCGTATCAACGTACTGAACGCGGATACGAATGAGCTATTTAGTTACAGCCTCATGTATGCGTGTCCTGACCATCCGGATATTACAATCCCGGAGCTCGAGCCGCGCACGTTTAGTTTTAACTCACCTCACGGCGCATGTCCGGTATGCACTGGTCTGGGCTCACGTCTAGAAGTTGAACCGGAACTCGTTATTCCAAACG
Source organism: Candidatus Saccharimonadales bacterium (assembly GCA_025450135.1). Taxonomy (GTDB): domain Bacteria; phylum Patescibacteriota; class Saccharimonadia; order Saccharimonadales; family UBA4665; genus JANWHZ01. Next base: position 1,750 of record JANWHZ010000044.1, on the reverse strand, counting down.
GACGCTTGACGATCGCGGAGGGTGCGATCCGACCATTTAATCGTTTTAATGCTGACGGCTGGTGGAATAAAAAGCTGCAGGCCGTTGCAGACCGTTATGGCTTTTCACTGCACGTGCCGACCGGACAACTGAAGCCTGAAGATGTTGAGCGCATCATGTATGGTACAGGTACTGAGACCTACCGTATACCGCTAGGTGGCGGTCGTGCTTTCTCGACGACCTATGAGGGAGTGGTCCCGAACCTGGAACGCAGGCACCACGAAACGGAGAGCGACTTCATGCGTCGCGACATAGAGCGCTTTATGCAAGAAAAGCCCTGCTATGCATGTAAAGGTCGTAGGCTTAAGCCGGAGGTTTTGGCTGTAACCGTTAATGGCAAGTCAATTATGGACGTCTGCGACCAGTCTATTGACGATGCGCTTGGCTGGTTTAATGGCCTTGAGCTCAATGAAACTGAAGCGAAGATTGGCAAGCAGATTTTAAAGGAAATCTGCGCTCGTCTACGGTTTTTGGTTGATGTCGGACTAAATTACTTAACACTGCTTCGCGGTGCGACCACCTTGTCTGGTGGCGAAGCACAGCGCATTCGCCTGGCAACGCAGATCGGCTCTGGATTAATGGGCGTGCTGTACGTGCTTGACGAGCCATCAATCGGGCTGCATCAGCGAGATAACGCCCGGCTGATACAGACACTGAAGCATTTACGTGACCTAGGTAATACCGTGATTGTCGTCGAGCATGACGAAGAGACGATACGCACCGCGGATTATTTAGTAGACATTGGCCCTGGCGCTGGTGTGCACGGCGGAAGCGTGGTCGCGGCTGGATCACCTGATGAAGTCGCCAAAATTCCCGGCAGTATCACTGCCCAATACTTATCCGGTAAAAAAGAAATTGCTGTACCCAAAAAGCGCCGACCAGGCAATGGCAAAGAACTGGTCATCATCGGCGCGCGTGAAAATAACCTTAAGAGCATTACGGTTACTATTCCGCTCGGTAAACTAGTTGTCGTCAGCGGCGTTAGTGGTTCGGGTAAGTCAAGCCTTATAAATGACATTTTGGCCAAAGAGCTGCTCGCACGTTTGCATCGTGCTGGTACTGTCTCGGGTCGACATGATGATATTGAAGGTATCAAGCAGCTCGATAAAGCAATCATCATCGACCAGTCGCCGATTGGCCGAACACCACGCTCTAACCCGGCAACCTATACAGGGTTGTTTACCCCAATCCGTGAGCTGTTTGCCAACACTCCGGAAGCGAAGCTCCGAGGCTACTCACCGGGTCGCTTTAGCTTCAATGTGAAGGGTGGCCGCTGCGAAAACTGCGCAGGTGACGGCATCATCAAAATTGAAATGCATTTTTTGCCTGATGTGTATGTACCGTGCGAAGTGTGTCACGGAAAACGTTATAATCGCGAAGCGCTTGAGATCCACTATAAAGGCAAAACGATCAGCGACGTACTTGAAATGACCTGCGAACAAGCGCTCGAATTTTTTGAAAACATCCCGCAAATTGCCAATAAATTACAAACGCTCGTTGACGTAGGTCTAGGCTATATTGGCCTCGGGCAATCAGCGACAACCTTGTCCGGTGGCGAAGCACAGCGCATCAAATTGTCGAGCGAACTGTCACGTCGCGCGACTGGTCGCACGCTCTACATTCTCGACGAACCGACGACCGGTCTGCATATGGCGGATGTCGACAAACTACTGCACATGTTACATGCGCTGGTTGATGCTGGAAATAGCAT
>JANWHZ010000043.1 GCA_025450135.1 Candidatus Saccharimonadales bacterium | reverse complement strand
TACGCAAATCAGAAGATTTTGGTGCAGCAGTCGTCGTTCGTGACGCTCACCATCAAGCCTGAGGGGCAGTACAGCCTGGTGTTTGAGGCAACCGATCCCGGCGGCAACCCTATCGCAGGCATGAAAGTATACGTGAAAGGGGGCTACAAAAAATACACGAACACTTCGGATACATCGTATTACTACGATACAATGTCGCCGACGGATACGCGGCCGGCCATGGATGCAGGTGGCTTAGCGTCGCTGCAAAACCTGGTGCCCGGCACGTATATTTTTTGCGGCGACGACGCTGCGACCAGCTGTGCAGTAGGCTCGACCAAGTATTACCTGGCTGCTGCAGTGCCATATACGAGTAACAACCCGTTTAACCCTATTGCCGTACCAATATACGACCCGAGCAATCCGCCCACCACCACCTATGCTTACAGTGGCAATAACTACATCCAAAAGGTCCGCCTGATATTCTCAACGTCGAGTACGTTCCCAAGGGTAAGTGGTATATCTCCAGGTAGCGAAAGCTTAGCCGCCGCTGACGTGTCAAACTTCGCGTTCACGCTGACCGGAGCTAACTTGTCCAGCGCCAGCGTGGCGTTTCTGCAGGGGAGCAATACGTTCACCGCTACATGCAGCGGTACTGGCACCCAGCAGAACTGCACGGTCAACTTGTCTTCGGCCAGCGCTGGTAACACGCAGCTGCAGGTGGTGGGAAGCGGCGGTACACTGACATTGCCCGTTGCGCCGCCGATCGGAGGGATCATTGTCACGCCATAACGCTCCCACCAGTACAATGCCCGGTCCAGGCTTCACTCTGGTTGAGCTGGTTATAGTAATGACGCTGACCTTAATCATGGCCACTACGTTCTACACGTTCTTTAAATCGAACTTGTCCGGCTATATTACCCTCCAAAGCGACGCCTCTAACTTTACCGATGCAGCGACCCAAGCGCAGCGTGTCAGCAATGTGATTCGCGGGCTGACCGGCATTATCTCGGCGTCTGATAGCGATCTGCAGATATACGCTTACTTTTTTCCATCGGACACGTATGTGTCACAGGTGCATTATTATTTGAACGGTTCAAACACCCAGCTAATGGCCGATGTGACGCCCATGACTGCCAATCCCCCATCGGGCATGCCAATTACGAGTGAAAAGAAAACGTACACGATCATTAACAATTTCCAGCAAAGCTCTGGAGTCAAACTGTTCGTCTACCTCGATGCCTCAAACAATGCGTTAGCAACACCGGTGGCTGACACAACAGCAGTAAAGGCAATCCAGATCAACCTTGCGGTTGCATCCTCGGGCGGTAAAAATCAAGCTATATCGACGCAGGTCAGCCTGCGCAACAGGAAGACAAATCTATGACACATAGACGGCAGCTGGTGCAGGATGGTGACGCGGGATTCTTATTGCCGACAGTGTTGTCAGTCATAATCGCTTTTTCCATTCTTGCCCTAGCTGTTCTGACGGTCATCATCAATAATTTCTTTGTGGTCGGCAATACGGTTACCAGCCAGAAAGCGTTTGACATCGCCGAGGCCGGGGTGAACTACTACATGTGGCACCTGAGCCACAATCCAAGTGACTATAAGGACGGCCAGACGACTCCAACAACGCCTGACCCTACGCTGGGCTACGGGCCATACGTGCACAATTACGTCGATAGCAACGCAGTCACCGAAGGCACATTCACACTTTGGATCAGTCCCCAGGGCAATGGCTCAACAATCATGACGGTCCGCTCCATCGGCCAAGTGAACGGCTCTTCAACAACGCGTACTGTAGAAGCGAAGCTCGGCGAAGCGTCATTCGCCAGCTACGGTCTCTTAGCTGATACCGAGTTTTGGTTCGGCAACAACGAAACGGCCAATGGCCCAGTGTTCTCCAATGTCGGTGTCCACATGGACGGAGCGAATACAGACACCGTCAGCAGTGCCAATGCGACGTACGTGCCACAGGCGCAGTATGGCGGCGACGGCAAAAGCCACCCAGGCGTCTGGTGTAGCACCTCCGTCACGACGCCGGTTAACTGTAACACGCGCAACAAATCGAGCTGGATATACCCTCAACCTGCCGTTAATTTTAACCAGGTTTCAACTAGCCTCTGCTCGTTGAAGAAGATCGCATTTGCCGACTACGCAGCTACCTCAGGCCTTGCTGGGCTTAACAACGCCTGTTCGCAGGTGCCTACGACCCGTACAAATGCTTATATCCCACGGATATCCAGTTCATTCAGCGCCGGCAAGGGCTACTTCATTCAGCTCAATACGAACGGGACATACGATTTGTACAGTGTCAGCGCTGAAAGCAATAACTCGTCGGTGACCACATATACTGCGGCGCTGACGAAAACGTTGATCGCTAGCGGTATATCGCTACCGCCCTCCAGTGTCATCTTTGTCGAGGACAATGTATGGGTAAGGACCAACCCAACATTCCATGGGCGGGTCACCGTTGCCTCTGGTAGACTGGCGTCGACTACCCAAAATACCAGCATCAAGATCGTCGACCAGATGCTGTATACCACCAAAAACGGCCAGGACGCCATCGGCCTTATCGCCCAGAATAATGTCTACGTTGCTCCCTACGCTCCACCCAGCACCGGTAGCTTTAACTTTGAGGTTGATGCTGCAGCGCTTGCACAATCCGGCTCGGTGACATGGCCACTCTACTATGGTTATGGCACAAGCGGTACGTGCACCAAGGGATGGGTGGCGGGCAACCAGACATTTACGTTCTATGGGTCGGTAGCTACCCGACTAGATTGGACCTGGAACTATTCTAGTGGTGGCAGCTGTGGCAACATGGTAAAAGATAGCTCAAACAATACATGGTTCTCAGGGATTGAGCATACGACAACCAGCTATGACTACAACATGCTGTATGGTCCTCCGCCAAGCTACCCGACGACCGGTGGTTACAACATTCTCTCTTGGCGTGAAGTGCTGACTCAGCCCTAAGGTCGCATGACGGCTATGACCTTCATGTGTTGTATGGTTGTCAGCTTATCCTCAGCGGCATGCTGACTTGCTAGGGCAGCCAGGCGGTAGTTTGTATCTTCCCTACTTCCTAATAGCTGCTCCTCTTATTAATCCATCGTGGTGAGGTAAATGTAGGCATACGAAAACCGGAGCCGTAATGGCTCCGGTTTATATAGAAGTCGCTCTTGGCGGCTAGCTAGTTGCTGCTTTTACTGAAGACCGTATTTGACGACTCTAGCAGCGCTGACACGGTAAAGTGTGTACATACTGTGTCATCAGCCGTACCACTTGCACTACACGCCGTACCGTCGTCGTGTGTTGGGACGTACGAATACTTAGTCGTCGTAGCGGCTGTGCTATCAATAAGCGTTGTGCTGTTCGGGGCGAGCAATGCTGCTGGATCCAGGCCCTTCATGTTTGAGCTAACCCACGTGCCACTTTGTACCTGGGCAAGCGTTGGGTACCAGCCATGCTCAGCATAAAATGCTTCGATGTGGCTATCTACGGCTCCGATGTCAGTCTGGCGCTTGCTGTCACGTGCCTTAGCCTGTACGCCGCTAAACGTAACAATCACCAATGTGGCCAAGATGCCGATGATGATAATCACGATTAAGAGTTCCACCAGCGTGAAACCTTTTTGCTTCTTTAGTGAGATCATAAGAGCCCACCCTCCTATATTTACTTTACTGTTTTTATTGAATACGATACCGGCCGCTCTTTACAGAGATGCACCAGTAACTAGCATGAATTATAACCATAAGCGTCCTCAAGTCAACAGTATGCCGGGAAAACCTTGTTTTCTATGGCCAAAGTCTAGCCGCTGGCGCTGACGCTCGTGGAGAGGCTGGCGATCGGGCCCATGACAGAAAGGGCAATCAGGCCAATCATACCGCCCAGAACAATAATCATGACAGGTTCGATGATTGAGCTTATGGAATCGATAACAGTGTCCACATCTTCTTCGTAGAAGTCGGCGATCTTGACGAGTATCTTATCTATCTGGCCGGTTTCCTCACCAACGGCGAGCATCTGCGCGACTATCGGCGGGAAGAGTTTACTGTGGCTAAGCGGCTCGCTTAAAGGCTTGCCGTTTCTGACTTGGTCGGCAGCATCTTTAAGCTCAGCCTCGATAACTTTGTTACCCATGGCGTGGCCAGTGACTTCTAGCGCGTCAAGTACGGTCACCCCGGCCGAGGTCAGCGCTGAGAAAGTGCGTGCGAAGCGGGCGATTGCAACCTTTGTAATAATGTCTTTCACGACCGGAACCTTGAGCAATAGCGAGTGGAACTTATATTTTCCTGTTGGCGTGTTGATGTAGCGCCTTAGGAAGTAGATGCCAACTCCCATAACGACTAGAATGAAAATAAGGTTCGGAAACCCGCCGATCAATGGGAGGCTGCCGATGCCTGGAATGAGGTGGATGATGCTATTGCCGGTAGAGAAGCTGCTTATATCAAGCAGTGCTTGAGTATACACCGGCAGGTGAGCGTGGGGACCGCCGAGGTTAGTCAGGATCTTGCCGATCTGTGGGATGACGAAAAGCATCAAGCCGAAGAAGGCGATGATCGTGACCGAGAAAATAACGACCGGATACGTCATGGCGCCTTTGACTTTCTTGCGGATGCTGGCGTCCTTTTCCGCTTGTGCTGCCAGGCGCTTGAGAATCTCATCCAAGATGCCACCCGATTCGCCGGCCTTGACCATATTGGTGTAAACATCTGAGAACACATCAGGGTATTTGGCGAATGCCACGCCCATCGACGTACCGCCCTGAATATCCTTGGTAATATTACCGATGACTTCCCTGAAGTATTTGTTCTCAGATTGCTGCTGGAGCGTGGCAAGCGAGCGAGGTAGGGGAACACCAGCTGAAATGAGTGTCGACAGCTGGCGGGTAAACATGACGATGTCGCGTAGCTTGACCTTCGGTTTGAAGAGGTTTGCCAAACCGCTACCTCTGCTACCCCGCCCATTGTCTAGCTTGATGGTCAGTGGGTGAACACCTTGCTTGTTGAGTGCGACGATGAGCGCAGCCCGGTCGGTGGCCTCGTATTCACCTTGAATGGTTTCGCCGTCGGCAGTCTGGGCTTTATAGATGAATTTCATACGTTATCCTTTTAATATTACTCTGCCGCGGTGACACGCAGAATTTCCTCTATGGTGGTTTCGCCACGCAAGGCTTTAATAAAGCCGTCGGTCTGCATAGTGAGCATACCTTCCTGGATAGCCTGGGCCTGAATGGTATCACTTGTGCTGTTGCCGACAATGAGTTTTTGAATGGCTTCGGAATTGTGCAGCACTTCGTAAATACCAATGCGGCCTTTGAAGCCGGTATGGTTACAAGCAGCGCAACCTTCATCATGAGCTTTATACAACCGCTTAATACCACTGGGCGTGGTACTTAGCTCGGCGGTCAAAGCGCTGGTTTTACTCGTGCGTGCCTGTTTGCCGACGCCAGCTTCAAATGCTTGCTCTTCAAGCTCATGGATATGCTTCATACTTTCGCCACCGCTGAGGTTGAATATTTTAGCAAGCTGTTTTACTTGGGTTTCATCCGGTATATAGGCTTCCTTGCACTCACTGCACAAGCGGCGCACAAGTCGCTGGCCGACGACCGCTCGTACCGTACTGGCGATCAGAAACGGTTCAATACCCATTTCAAGTAGCCGAGGCAAGCACGTTGCGGCGTTATTGGTGTGCAGCGTCGAGAAGACCAAGTGTCCGGTCAGTGCAGCCTGCACACCTAGCTCGGCTGTTTCGCCGTCGCGGATCTCGCCAACCATGATAATATTCGGATCCTGTCGTAGTAGCGCGCGTAGCCCGTTAGTGAATGTCATGCCAGCGATCGGGTTGACCTGCGTTTGGTTGACGCCAGGGATGCGGTATTCAACCGGGTCTTCAACAGTCGAAATATTGACGTTCGGCGTGTTGAGCATAGTGAGAACACTGAACAGCGTTGTTGACTTGCCAGAACCGGTCGGGCCGGTAACAAGAATCATGCCGTGTGGTTGAGTGATGGCGTGTTTGAGCGTATCGTTCGCGTAGCCCCAAAAGCCCAGATCCTCGAACGCTGCAGCCTTACTCGATTCATTTAAAATGCGCATCACCACTTTTTCACCGTCGGCAATCGGTAGCGTTGAGACGCGCAGAGCATACAGCCCGCCGCCCATTTGCACCTTGAAGCGGCCGTCTTGGGGCGCTCTGTGTTCGTCAATCTTTAGGTTAGATAGAATCTTAATCCGTGATACCAGTGCGTTCAGCATCTTGCGCGGCAGTTTATTAACTTCTTTGAGTAAACCATCGACGCGGTAGCGGATGAGCACGAAATCCTCGCGCGGTTCAATATGGATATCGCTGGCGCCTGCATTAATGGCGTATTCAATCAATAAGTTGACCGTCTGGGCGATCGGCGAATCCTCAGCCAGATCATCGGCATTGGCTTCTTCGGCTTCATCAGACTCGCCCTCATCTGAGATTACTTTGGTTAGTTCAGAGCCGATGGCACCACTCTCGCGGTACTGGTCAATGAGTGCCTGGAATTGGGTATCCGATGTCAGGTAGACGCGAATATCGTGGCCAAGTTGTTTCTGCAAGAAATTGAGTGCCTGAATATCGTCCGGGTCCTCCATCGCGATGAGCTTGGTGCCGTTTTGGTCAGTATCAAAGACGACCGCATGGTACTGGCGGGCAATGCGTTCGGGCAGTAGCTTCAAAACCTCCTTTTTGATCTCTTTCGGGTTCAGCTCGATCATGGGGACTTCGATCTCGGCCGCGTAGAGCTTGGTCAGATCTTTTTCGCTGATGAGGTTATTCTTAACTGCTAAGTCCTGCAGCGGCTTTTTATCTTTTTCCGCCTGCTGGTGCAACTCAGCTAGCTGCTGGTCGCTGGTACCCGCTTTTTTGAGCAGTCTCTCGGTCAGCGAATCAGCTATACGCATGACCCACCTCTGTTTAAACGAGAATAGTTACCGTCTGTCTGTTTCACCTGCATTCGTCAGGGCCCATCCTACTTTCAGGAATCATTCTAGCAGTAATCATACAAAAGCAGAAGCAGTATAGGCTACTCTATAAAACTAGTTATTGAATATTGTCAATCTTTTGGTATGCTATACCGCAATGAGTTTATTAAATCGTTGGCTTGGCCTTGAAACCGAAAATTGGCCGCCGGACAGACCGCCGGTGTATACCTGCAATACATTGGACGAATACATGAATGCAGCAGCCTGGGACATGAAGCTTCATGGTCTTAAGGGACGCTCCGACGAGGCGGCGGAGTTATTTGACTCTTTGCTCGCGTTAGGAGAGGGTGATATGACCGAGTGTGTAGAGGTAATGTTGGGCTTCCCTGAGCTTACGTCTCTGGTGTGCGCGAGGCAGGATGACCTAGCGGAGCGTGGGATTAGCGTTGCTGGCATACATGCCCGGATGGAAGCTGCTCGGATACTTCGCGCCGCCGCACTGCGAGATACGCCGTCTGACCTTAGTCCAGACGTGTCTAACGATATGTAGCCTAATTAGCCCTAGACGGCGAGTAAGATTTTCAGCACTCTCAGATCTCGTTTGCTATAATAATAGGTAACGTCTGAGGGTGGGGTGTTACCTAATATTGAAGAAGGGGAAAGGTATGGCAGATAAACAGGCCACTGATAAAGCAACGACCGCGACTCCGGCAAATGAAGGCAAGGCGAAAGCCTTAAGCTTGGCGCTGGAGAGCATTGAGAAACAATTTGGCAAGGGCTCGATCATGAAACTCGGTGAATCGCAGCATATCAACGTCGAGACCATACCGTCGGGCAGCATTTCGCTGGACATCGCACTTGGTGGTGGCCTGCCGAAAGGCCGTGTGATGGAAATCTACGGTCCTGAATCGTCCGGTAAGACAACACTGACACTACACGCAATTGCCGAAGTACAGCGCGCAGGCGGTACCGCCGCATTTATTGACGCCGAGCATGCACTCGATCCGGCGTACGCCAAGCGTATCGGCGTCGATACTGACAACCTGCTCTTGAGCCAGCCAGATAACGGCGAACAAGCGCTTGAGATTGTAGAAACGCTTGTTCGGTCAAACGCGGTAGACCTTGTTGTAGTCGACTCGGTTGCTGCGCTCGTACCGCGTGCTGAAATCGAAGGCGAAATGGGCGATAGCTTACCCGGTTTGCAGGCGCGCCTGATGAGCCAGGCGCTCCGCAAACTGACAGCCATCATCAACCGCTCCAGAACAACGGTCATTTTCATCAATCAGATCCGCATGAAGATTGGTGTCATGTTCGGTAATCCTGAGACGACAACCGGCGGCAATGCGCTCAAGTTCTACGCGTCGGTTCGCATGGACATTCGCCGCATCGGCCAGATTAAGCAAGGTGAAGAAGTCATCGGTAACCGTACGCGTGTCAAAGTAGTGAAGAATAAGGTCGCTCCGCCGTTCCGCGAAGCCGAGTTCGACATCATGTATAACGAGGGCATTTCAAGGTCCGGCGACATTCTCGATCAGGCGGTGAATCGTGGCATAGTCGAAAAGTCCGGTGCTTGGTTTGCGTATGCCGGCGAAAAGATTGGGCAAGGCCGTGAAGCTGCCAAAACGTATCTCCAGCAGCACCCGAAAGTTATGGACGAGATTGCCAAGAAGGTCATGTCCGCTGGCGAAGCAGCCGCGAAAGAACAGTAGTCGATGGAACACTCCAAACTGGCAGTCATACTACACTGCTGGGGCGGATCGCCGGATACTATGTGGTATCCGTGGCTTAAGAAGGAGCTTGAGGCGCGCGGCTACGCTGTTGTGGTGCCCAGTATGCCAAACCCGGATATTCCGGAAATTACTCCCTGGGTTCAGACGCTGAAAAGCACTATAGCCGACAACCCAGCAAAAGAAGTGTTGCTCGTAGGCCATAGCATCGGATGCCAAACCATCTTACGCTACCTGGCAGAGGCCTACGTGCCGGTCGGTGCTGCGATGTTTGTGGCTGGCTGGGTTGAGCTTACTGGGCTTGACGATACTGAAAAGGTTATCGCCCGTTCCTGGCTTGAAACGCCAATAAACAAGCAGGCAGTACGATTCCACTTGCAGCGAAGTACCGCATTCTTTGCTTCGAACGATCCCCTGGTGCCGCTTTCGCCCAATAGTGAGTTTTTTAGGGACCAGGTTGGCTCAGCAATTGTCGTGCTCGATGGCTACGCTCATTTTGATGAAGCGGCTGGTACGACGAGTATCCCTGAGCTACTGCAGTACATATAATACAAGTATGAAATCCCAACCTTCTCCACATCCCACCCTACCCCCGCAGCCAACCTTAGCAGACTTTCAGGCGTATGTTGCTAACACACTTGTCTACCGCCGTCTGAATAGCTCGACGCAGTATTGCATGCTCATGCTCTGCGAAGAAGTGGGCGAGCTGGCCAAGGCGGTGCGTAAGAATGTCGGTGGCAAGATGGATATTGCTAAGCCTGATGCACACGCCGATGAAGAGGCAGCTGACGTGCTGTGGATGCTGCTCACGGTATGCAACGGCCTCGGCATTGATCTTGAGGCGGCATTCCGCGCCAAGGACGAACACAATAAGACACGGACATGGAAATAACCATACCAGGATTTGTGGTTCCCGAAGCAGCGCTACGTCAACAAGCTGCTGCTGACGGCATCACACACGTAAGCACCGGCATTGCGGTTATTGTCGGCGGCAAAGTACTCGCGGTGCGCCGTGCCACGGATGACTTTTTAGGTGGCAACTACGAGCTTCCAGGCGGCGGCGTGGAAGCAGGCGAAAGCTTCGAGCAGGCCGTCAGGCGCGAACTGAAAGAAGAAACCGGCCTTGAAGCTGCTGTAGTTTTGGGCATGTTTCCTGGTTTTGACTACCATACGCCGCAAAAGCCAAGCGTTCGGCAGTTTAACCTTTTAGTATGTGTTCGTGATCCAAAAGTTTTGGTACTATCACCTGAGCATGATGCCGCCGTCTGGCTAAGCAGCGAAGCTGACATCGACCAGCTGGTAGTGACCGACGCAATGCGAACCTGCTTCATTGATGCTCTTGAGGTCGCCGCCAATTTCTAGCCAAATTTTTGTAATACGCAAGGGAGCGCACATGAAGCGAATCGGTATAGTCGGCGGGGGAATTATGGCTGCTGGCATGGCGCAGAATTTCCTCAAACATGGCTATGACGTATATGTCTGGAATCGCACTAAAGATCATGTAGGACCACTGCTGGCGGCTGGTGCACGGTGGTGTGAGTCGCCAACGGCGGTGGCCGAATCGTCAGATATTATTATTGAGTGCGTGACCAACGACGAGGCTTCACGAGAAGTCTGGACAAGTGCAGACACGGGAATACTGACAGGTGCAGTACCCGGGAAGACCTATATTGTCTCATCCAGCCTGTCTATAGCGTGGGTCGATGAGCTTGCACAACTTTGTGCCAGCAAAGAGCTACCATTCATGGATATGCCGCTTACAGGCAGCCGCGCCGGGGCCGAAGGTGGCACGCTTAGGCTATTAGTGGGGGCAGATGATGCTACGCTGGATGCTGTTCGAGCTGACCTAAAAGCTATTTCGGAAAAGATATACCATTTTGGTCCAGCCGGGTCCGGCATGCGTTTTAAACTAATACTTAACATGTTAATTGCTATTCATGTCAATGCAGCGGCACAGGCTGCGAGCTTGG